>JAZUPV010000072.1:0-5811 GCA_045605365.1 Clostridia bacterium | reverse complement strand
AATTATAATTTGTTGTATAATACCTATGTTATTAAAATTATTTTTGATATATACATAAGTATATAAAATATTTTGCCCTATTTTGTGGCTATTTAAAAGGATTATTTATATGAAACTAGGTGTAATAGGTTTGCCAAACGTTGGCAAAAGTACTTTATTTAACGCTATAACAAAAGCAGGTGCAGAGAGTGCAAACTATCCTTTTTGCACAATCGAACCTAACGTTGGTATAGTTGACGTGCCAGACCAAAGACTTGATGTACTTGCAAAAATGTATAATACAAAAAAAGTAACTCCAGCTCAAATCGAGTTTGTTGATATTGCAGGTCTTGTAAAAGGTGCCAGCCACGGTGAAGGTCTTGGCAATAAATTTTTAAGTCACATAAGAGAAGTTGACGCACTAATCCACGTTGTTAGATGTTTTGAAAATACCAACATCACCCACGTCGAAGGCACTATCAACCCAACACGTGATATAGAGATAATCAACTTAGAACTTATACTTGCTGACCTTGAAAGTGTCGGCAAAAAAATAGAAAAGACAGTCAAGGTAGCAAAACAAGGCGACAAAACTGCCAAACAAGAACTTGAACTACTAGAACAAATCAAAACCACCCTTGAGAGCGAAAAGCCTGTACGCAGTCTTAACTTTAACGAAGAACAAAAAGCAATAGTAGATAGTTTCTTTTTGCTTACTGACAAGCCTATCATTTATGTAAGCAACATTGCAGAAGCAGACATTACTAAAGACCCAGAAACACTACCTTTTACAAAACAAGTATTTGACTATGCAAAACAAGAAAACGCAGGAGCCCTAGCACTAAGTTGCAAAATAGAAGAAGAACTTATTATGCTAGACGAAGAAGAAAGAGAAATGTTTAAAGAAGAACTTGGTCTTTCTACCAGCGGTCTTGAAAAACTTATCGTTGCAAGTTATAAACTACTTGGACTTATGAGTTATCTAACAGCAGGTGAAAAAGAAGTGCGTGCTTGGACAATCAAGATCGGTACAAAAGCACCACAAGCAGCAGGCAAAATACATAGTGATTTTGAACGTGGCTTTATTAGAGCTGAGATAGTAAAATACAACGACCTTGTATCTCTTGGTGGTTTTAACCAAGCCAAAGAAAAAGGCAAAGTAGCATCTGTCGGCAAAGAATATGTTATGCAAGATGGCGACGTAACTTTGTTTAAATTTAACGTATAACAAAAAAGACTACCAAAAAGTAGTCTTTTTATTTTTATAACAATATAACAAAAAAACAGCAATAATAATTTGCTGTTTTTTATTTATCATTAGATGTTTTCTGAAATCAAACCGCTAACTGTCTCAAATACTTTGTCAAAGTTGCCATAGTAGTTTAGAGTGTAGTTTGCTCTGCCATCTTTAAGAAGATAAACTGTAGTTTGAGTTCTGCCAGCGTCTTTATTCAAAACATAAAGCATACCGTTGTAAGTAAATTCTTCACCTTCATATTTTAGAGTTTGTTCGTTACCTTCGGCATAAGTGATTTTGAACTTAACAACTGTTTCGTCGCTGTTAGTGATGCTGGTGTAACTTTCTGTAGAACTTAGCTTAACTAGGTCAACATCTTGAGAAATAGTACCGTTAAACAATGCAGATAGAGCTTGTTGTTTTGGTGCTTGTTTTAGTTGACTAATAATATCTTGAAAAGCTTTGTCTTCTTTATCATAATCTCTTCTTGATACAGGTAGTTTGCTACTATAAATTGTGATACCATCTGGATTGTTAAAGGTTGGATTGTTGCATACTGGCACGCAAGCCATAATTATAGTAGCCAAAATTAAAAGTCCTATAAGGCTAAGAGATACTATTGTGATTACTTTTTTCATTTTTTACCCCTATTTAATTATCTAACACAAACATTATATTTAATTATAACGTTTGTGTCAATAACTTTAATTATTTTTTGTCGCCTTGGTTGTCATCTGTGGTCGCATCGCTAGAAGTTTGTTCTACTTTTTTTGCTTTGCTTCTTGTGCCAACTTTAGTTTTTTTGACGAGTTTGTTGACAGAAACTTCTTCTTGTTCAGGTTTAGTTTCTTCTTCGTCGTCTGTTTCTTCTGTAGAAGTATATTTTTCTTTTAGTTCTTCTACTTTTTCTTTTGCTTGGTTAATTAGCATTTCTGCTTCTTTTTTGATTTTGTCGATTTCTTCTTGAGAGAAGGCTTCTGCGTTGCGTAGAGCTTCGGCAGTTTTTATACGAACAGCTTGTTCTTTTGTTATTCTCTCTAGATCCATCTCGGCAGCTTCTAGAGCTAATCTTTCTTTGTTCTTACGGTCGTTTCTCTCCATAACTTTGATTACTTGTTGTTTTGTTTTACCTTTCATCAATAGTTCAACTTCGTCATGATAGATAGTTTCTTTTTCTATAAGAACTTGCGCCATAGTATCTAATATTGACATATTGTCTTTTAAGATTTTTACTGCTTTTTGGTAGCAAGTGTCGATTATTTTTCTTACTTGGCTGTCAATATCTGCTGCGGTCTTTTCGCTATATGATACTTGAGTTTGATAATCTCTACCCAAGAACACTTCGCTAGAAGAACCATAATTAACTGCACCTAGGTCACTCATACCCCATTCGGTTACCATTTTGCGTGCAATTTGTGTAGCACGTTGAATATCGTTTTGAGCGCCTGTTGTTATATCTTTTATAACTAATTGTTCTGCAACACGTCCACCAAGCATCATTGTCAACATATCCATAAGCTTGTTATAGCTTAGGTGATTTTCGTCGTTGTCTGGTCTACTTAAAGTATAACCTGCAGCCATACCACGTGGTATAACTGATACTTCTTGTACTTCGTCACAGTGTTTACATTTTTTACCAACGATAGCGTGACCTGCTTCGTGATAAGCAGTTATACGTTTGTCTTCGTCGGTGATTATTCTACTACGTTTTTGTGGTCCTAACAATACTTTGTTGATACCTTCGGTAACATCAGTCATTGTTATCTTTTTGCGATTTGCTTTTGCTGCTAAGATAGCTGCTTCGTTAAGAAGGTTTTCTATATCAGCTCCAGTAAAACCGCTTGTAAGTCTTGCGATATTTTTAAAGTCTACACTGCTATCGATAGGTTTTTTGCGAGCGTGAACTTTAAGTATCATTTCTCTACCCTTCACATCAGGTGGGTTAACAAATACTTGTCTATCAAAACGACCTGGTCTTAATAATGCTGGGTCTAATACGTCGCTACGGTTAGTAGCTGCGATTACTATGATACCTTCGTTTGCTTCAAAACCGTCCATTTGAACAAGCAATTGGTTTAAGGTTTGTTCTCTTTCGTCGTTGCCACCACCAAGACCAGCACCACGTTGTCTACCAACAGCATCTATCTCATCAATAAACACAATACAAGGTGCGTGTTTTTTTGCTTGGTCAAACAAGTCTCTAACACGACTAGCACCAACACCAACAAACATCTCAACAAAGTCACTACCGCTTATTGAGAAAAATGGTACATTGCTCTCACCTGCGATTGCTTTTGCAAGTAAAGTTTTACCAGTACCTGGAGCACCTACAAGCAAAACGCCCTTAGGTATCTTTGCACCAAGCTCAGTAAATTTTTGTGGATTTTTCAAAAACTCTACAACTTCTTGTAGTTCTTCTTTTTCTTCGTCGATACCAGCAACATCACTAAATCTTGTTTTGATATCTTTTGCCATTTGAGCACGAGTTTTACCAAAGCTGATATTTTTTGAGTTTGCACCAGAGATGCTTCTGATAAGGAAAAATCCCATCAACAATACTATAACAATGCTAAAGTATGGGGCAATTTGTTCTAAGAAAGATTCTGTCTGTGGTTGGTCAATAACTCGTATGCCAGTACCTTTAATCATCTCATAAAACTCTGCAGTAGTTGCGCTCCAACCTACTGTAAAATAACAGTCGGCTTTGTTAGGGAAATTGTCACCTACTTTAGAATTTTTTAATTTGATTTTTACTATATTGCCATTAATACACACTGCCTCAACGTCGTTATTTTCAACCAATTTTTCGAAACTGTTAATTTCTGGTCCAGTACCCTTAAAATCAATTGGAGTACCTTTGCCACTACCGTCTGTAACATAAAAGATAAGCACAACAGCTAGTATCAAAGCAACAATCCATAAGATTGTCTTTAAGTTACTTTTTGTTTTCATTTGATCTCCTTTTTTATAAGTCTGTTTGCCAAAATTTTGTTTTAGCTTTTTAAGTTAATATCTTAAGATAAGATAACTTTTTTTTTAAAACTTATTACTATAAGCCATACTTTCACCTATAGTATGCTAATTTTATCACAATAAAATTATTTTATCAAATAATTATTGCTCTTTATTATATAAATATTACTATATAGTTTTATATTAGACATTATATTACACTTTTTTATTTTGTCTTCTTTTTTAGTTTTACAAAAAAAATAAAAACACCTGTTTAAAGGTGTTTTATTTTTATTATTCTATTTCGCTTTCAGCCAAACTAATAGTCTCACCATTAGCTGTGTTATAGTCAGCTATCAATGTTTTTAACTGTTCACCTACAGTTGCGTCTTGACTAAAGTCAATATATAGGTCATTGTTGACTAATGGGTCGGCCAAATCTATTTCTTCTGCTAAATTAAGATAAGCAACATTGTTTTGCCAATCTATATAAGCATAACTTATCGTACCAAGTAGAGCTTCATCTACTTCTGCCATTGTTATTTGTTGAGTTTGTTCTACTATAACTGTTGGTCTATTGTCTATCACGATTTCGTGACCGCCTGCACCATTAGCATAAGTATCTATAGCACTAACTATATCATTTAATCCAGCATCGTCTATGTACTCTAAATAATACTTAGCAATTGTTGGCAATGTCGAAACGTCCGTGATTTCGTCTGCACCAGTCATCAAATAAACTGTTTTGTTTTCAGTATCTACGTATGCTCTATTTATTTCTGTTAAGACATTATTTATTTCATTTAACTCAATTTTTGTTGCCGACTGTGTGGTCGGGGTGTCATTTTCAGTTTCTGGAGAACCATTTTTCTTAAAGAATGTATCATTTAAGAAATTTTGTATCTCATAATCTATCCAATCATAATACTTTTGGGCGACTGTTGTTCTGTCCATAATTGGGGTCAATTTGTTATCAATTGGTTTTACATAAGTTAATATTGACATCACTCCAAAAGCTACTGCAATATATACAAATGCTTTTGCTAAGCCAAATACAAAACCTAACAATTTATCAATAACGCCAAATATTTGAATTTGAACAACTTTGTTTGCGATTTTTTCTAATATTTTAACAATAACTCTTAGTAGTACAAATGCTACTATACCGCCTATAACAGAAGTAACAACTATGCCTAAAGAATTACCTATAACTTGACCTACACTTTGTCCTTCTGGCACTACTCCAGAGCCCATAACAACTTTTGCAAGTCGTTGCAAAGCCCCATCAACACCAGCAGTTGTCATTTCTCCACTGATAGAACTGAAAGATTCTCCATTTCTTACTGTCGAAAAGAACCCGCTTACCGAATTAAGCCAATTGGTTATTTTTGTAGCAAAAAATTTGTTAGAACCAAATATCGAGTTTATCAAATTGCCAAGTGGTTTTGCTGCTAAAAAGCCTATAAAAGCCGAAGCTACCGTACCTACCATAGATAATGCCGTCTTAAAAAAGTCTTTATACAAGCCTAAAGCGGCTACACCTACTAGTATAACGATAAAAGCAATATCAATAACTGTTGAAATGCCCATCTATATCTCTCCTAGTTAATAAATTATACCATAATTATGTCAATTTGTCACCA
>JAZUPV010000071.1:0-13343 GCA_045605365.1 Clostridia bacterium | reverse complement strand
AATGGAGAAGTTGTCCTTAATACTTTATCTAACAACGACAACCCACACTATGGTTATGACGCTATGAACAATTGTTATTGCGACTTGTTAGAGCAAGGCATAATTGACCCAACTCTTGTCACAATAACAGCACTTAACAATGCGTGTTCTGTAGTGACAACTATGCTAACAACCGAAGGGCTCGTAACCGACCTAGAAAAAGAAAAATAAAATTTTGTAAAAAATACTATTGACATTTGAAAAATTTTTGATATGATAAAAGTATGATTAAACATTTGCAACAACAACAAAATAACTTTTTATTATTGTAATAGAAGTTACAATTGTTTTGTTGTGCAAAAATATTTATATAAAAGCATATAATAAGCAACCAAACATTTGTTGGTTGCTTTTTTTGTTTTTTAAGGAGAAATTATGAAGAGTTTTATAAAGAAACATTTTGGCGAGTATGTTTTAGACGATGCTACTATAAAAAAATATATGTCATACAAATCATACAAAAACTATCTTGCTATCAAACTAAAGGGTGAAAGTTTGGACAAAACCACCGCCAAAGCTATCGCTACCGCCATAAAAAAATGGGCTATGAAAAAGGGTGTAACCCACTACTCACATTGGTTTATGCCGCTAACCAACAAGACCGCCGAAAAACAAGTGTCTTTTATTGAGATTGACAGCAAAGGCAACTTTATCGAAGAGTTCAGCGAAAAAGCCCTTATAAAAGGCGAAACAGACGCATCAAGCTTCCCTAACGGTGGCAACCGTATGACCTTTGAAGCAAGGGGTTATACCGTGTGGGATTATACTTCGCCAGTATTTATCAAAGAAGACGACAACCACAACAAAGTGGTATATATACCCACTGCATTTTGTTCTTATAACGGCACAGCCCTTGACGAAAAGACACCTTTATTAAGAGCCCTAGAGAGTTTGAACACTCAATCAATAAGAGTACTAAAACTACTAGGATATACCAACATAAAAAAAGTTAACCTAAACCTAGGCGCAGAACAAGAGTATTTTTTGATAGATAGTGATAAGTATGACAAACGCCTTGACCTAAAACTAACCGGCAGAACACTTCTTGGCGCAAAACCTATCAAATCACAAGAAATGTGCTCACATTATTTTGGTATGATAGAAGATAGAGTCAGTGCCTTTATGAATCACCTTGACAAAGACTTGTGGACTATGGGTATAACTGCCAAATTACAACACAACGAAGTTGCCCCTTGTCAGCACGAATTTGTGCCTATATATGGCACATCTAACATCGCCTGCGACCAAAACCAACTTATTATGCAAACAATAACACATTTAGCACCAAAATATGGCTTTAGGGCACTTTTTCACGAAAAACCATTTAGCTATATCAACGGTAGTGGCAAACACGCCAACTGGTCACTTGATACTGATACTGGTATGGGATTGTTTAATATCAAACTAAAAGATAAACGAGTTTTTTATACTTTCTTTACTGCTATGATAGAAGCCATCGATAGATATTATAAACTTATTAGGTTATCTACCGCTTATCGCAGCAACGACCTACGCCTTGGCGGAGACGAAGCCCCACCAAGTTTGGTATCGGTATTTACTAGTGATTATGTACTAGATATGCTGTCTACCCTTAGCACTAACTCTTGGTCAAACTCAAAAAACCTACTAGAAACCGGCGTAAAATCTCTACCTAAGATGGAGAGAGACTTTTGCGACCGCAACCGCACTAGCCCATTTGCTTTTACTGGCAACAAGTTTGAGTTTAGAATGGTTGGTTCTTCACAATCAGTTGCTTGGCCTACTACTTGTATAGCAACTATGCTTAGCAAAATTTTAAAAGAATATGCCGATATGTTTGAAAAGTCCACTTGCCTTGACAAAGAGTTGTTAAGTATACTTAATGACAAATTCAAAAAACATAGCCGCATTATCTTTAACGGCAATGGCTACGACAACACCTGGCGAGAAGAAGCCAAAAAACGTGGTCTTGTAGAATACAAAGATAGCCTTGCTGCATATAGCATTATTGATGACAATGACATTATAGAGTTGTTTAGCGACACTAAAGTACTAAACAGTGACGAACTTGCCTTAAGACATGATACTTTGATAAAAAACTATGTTGATACTGTTATTATCGAAGCAAAAACCCTAAAAGAAATGTTAAACAAACGTATTTACCCTTGTTTAAATGCATTTTTGATAGATATAGCTAAAGTAAAAACACCTACAAACTTATCAAAAACAAAGACAATTGTAGAAACAATCAACACAATGTCTACTCTACACACAAAACTTGATAAATTACTTGTCGATATAGAAACTACCTTGCCACTAGACAAAAAGAGCGATATATCTAAAAAACTATTGTCTACTATCAATGATATACGTACTAGCTATGACCATATAGAACCTATACTTGCAGACAAACATATACCATACCCAACTTACAACGATATCTTGTTATAACGAAAAAAGTCGACTATTGACATAGTACAGTTTTTGGTTTAAAATCAAGGTATGAGTAGTATATTTTCTAGATATGTGTTTGAGCTAAATCCACAAACACAAGATTTTAAAATAGTAGACAAGTTTAAACGCAAAAGTCCCCTATCAATCGACGGCGATTATGCAGACTTGTGCATACTGGGTGATATTGGTCCTAATGTACTTATTTTGTACGCAAATCACCTAGACAATATCCACCTTGGCGACTTGTATGTGTTTAATGCAAAAAATCATACACTTGACCTATTGCAAAGAGATTGCCAAGACAAAATAAATTATTCTAAAAAGCAAGAAAAGGTCATCAAGTTTAGTTCAAAAATTGCCGACGGCACACCTGTATATATGTTTATAACAGAAGACGGCAGATTTGAGTCGACTTTTGACAAAGAACGCAGCAATCGTTTGAGCAAACTAACCACCACTACTACAGACCTACACACCTTTTATAGTGGTAGAATTTTGAGACAAAACGTTTGCCAAGATGCTTTTGGGTACCAACACACCGTGTACGAAGTCTTAGACCAACACACCGGCGAAAAACAATATATCGGCACTTGCGACACCCCTGCCACTATCAAACACGACCAAGATGGCAAACCTATACTTCGCTTTCAAGATGACGAAAGAAAGTATTGTTGCAGATTTAGTGACGAAGGTATCGCCTTTACTCTACAACAAAAGTTAGAACCAGAACAATCTAACAGAAGTATTCTTCATCAAGACTTTAACTACTGTTTAGTATTAGAAGACCTTGATATTGACGGCGAACAAATGTATAACTTGTATATGCTAAACTACGACTACTGTACAGAAGAAACTTATCTAAAGCTTTTTGAATACTTTAACGAAGACAACGAAGAAGCCCTTAGCCAAGCAATACAAGATGACGAGTCTTTGACACCTATCGGCGAAGGTCTTGTAGAAAGACCACATATCAAATACTGCAAAGATGGTACTTCGATAGATGTTCATTATCTAACAGACGAGCATACCTGCACCACACGTATCTCACACAATGGCACACCATACACAATAACAAAAGACAACCCTTATCAAGCATAATATTAATATTGTGTTATAGCAGTTTTTTACCATATCGTTTGTAACTATTGTTAATCAATATGTCATATAAAAAAATAAAAGATGTACATTTGTACATCTTTTTTTGTTATTAATATTGGCTTGTTGCTGGGGTTGCTTCTAGATATTTGTCTAGGTCAAACTTGCTCCAAGGGGTTTCTTCTTTTGGTGGGTAAACTCTAAAAGTAAGGCGTTGTTTTGTTATAGGGTGATTAAACTTAAGGTCTGTTGCCCATAGAGCCATTTTGCTAGTGACTTTTTGCTGTTTGCCATATTTCATATCGCCATATACTCCACAGCCTATACTTGCCATTTGTACACGTATTTGGTGGCTACGACCAGTAAGCAAGTTGACTTTTACCAAAGAACAGTCATCTTGTGTGCTAAGTACTTTATAATCTAACACAGCAAGTTTGCTACCAGCTTCTAGTTGAGTTGATAGTTCTACTTTGTTGTTTTTTTCGTCTTTCTTTAGGTAGTTAGTCAAACGTTGTTGTTTGATACGTGGTTCTCCACTAACTACTGTTAAATATGTCTTTTCAAAAACACCTGTGCGGATTTGTTCGCTTAGTCTTTCTGCTGCTTTAGAAGTTTTTGCAAAAACCATAACACCACCAGTAGGTCTATCAAGACGGTGTACAAGACCAAGATATGCATTGCCTGGTTTGTTGTATTTTTCTACCAAGTACTCTTTTAACATAGTTAACAAATCTTTATCCTTGCTACTATCTTCTTGTACTGGTATATTTTGCGGTTTAATAACTACCAACAAGTGGTTATCTTCAAAAATAATATTAACGTTCTCCATATTTTTCTCCTCAGTTGTTTTACAACCTATATGCTCCTTTAGTATACTCTACCATACAAAAAAAAGCAAGATAAAATATCTTGCTTTTTTTGTTATTTGTTAACATACATAGCGCTGCAACCACAAGGTAAGAAGATACCTTCTGTAGTAGGCAAAGCTACTTCGTAAGCATCTACTTTGTCGGTAGATACGTTTAGAGTTTTGCAAAGGATAGATTGCATAACGGTTGGTTGCAAACCTGTTGTATAACTATTGATAAGAAAGAACAATGGATTGTCGCTCAAAACTTGTGTGCATAGTTGAACCAAATCAAAAAGGTGTTCTTCTATCTTCCACATCTCGCCTGTTGGTCCTCTACCATAACTTGGTGGGTCCATAATAATAGCGTCATAACGTTTGCCACGTTTTATCTCACGTGTCACAAACTTTTTGCAGTCGTCTATTATATATCTAACAGTTTTGTCGCCAAGTCCTGACAAACGCACATTTTCACCGGCGCGTTCTACCATATTTTTGGCACTGTCTACGTGGGTTACACTAGCCCCTGCAGAAGCACAAGCTACAGTTGCTCCACCAGTATAGGCAAATAGGTTTAGGACGTTTATAGGGCGACCTGCGCCTTTAATAAGGTCGATCATAGTAGCCCAGTTGGTTGCTTGCTCAGGGAATAAGCCAGTGTGTTTAAAGCCCATAGGTTTTACTTTGAACTTTAGGTCTCTCCAACCTACCACCCACTCATTTGGCATACGAGTTAGATACTTCCACTCGCCGCCACCACCTATACGGTGATAGTGAGCATTAAGACCTTTGTAAGTAGACAGGTCGTCACCCTTCCAGATAACTTGTGGGTCTGGACGCAAAAGGTATATGTCTTTCCATCTTTCTAACTTTTCGCCATTAGATGTTGCTATAACTTCGTAATCTCTCCACTCATTGTTATATCTCATCAATTGTATACTTTCCTTTATTTAGATAATTTTAGTTGATAAACTTGTTTAGTTTGGTTTTGGGTCTTTGTAAAGCCACACTCTTGCAATATGTCTGTTTTGTAAGTTTGGTTATCGTCAAGTTTGACAACAACTTTGTTGATGCCTTGCCCCATTGTCCAACGTGACAACAAAGCAAGACCTTTTGTTACAAAGCCATCTTGTAGATATTTTTGGTTAAATTCAAAATTGATTTGGCAAGTTGTGTTGGTTGGTTTTTTGTCAAAATTCATAAAACCTACTATAGTGCGGTCTTTTACAGACAACACCACCCAAAAGGTATGCCACAACCAGTCTTGGTCATTTTGTTTTAGCTTTTTTAGTTGTTTTTGATAAAGTTTGGTATAAGGTTGGTCTTTTAAGTTGACCCCGTCGTACCAGACTTTGATATAAGCAGAAAAAGCCACTGGATTATCATACAAAAGTTCTATCTCCTGACGCACTAGCGGGAAGACTAGTGTGTCGGGACTTTCTAGAACGAATTGTGATAGGTCTTGTTGCATATTATAGACCTCTCATACTGATTGTTACTTGTTCGTCACCAACGGTGATTGTTTTTGTAATATCAGCATTGTCAAGGTTGTCTTGGTATTGAGTAGCAAGACAGTCTTGCATTAGGCGGTCTTTGTAGATAGAGATAACTTTTGTTAAAGTTTCGCCTTGAGTATTTAGTGAGATGCAGATACGTTGTTCGATATTAAAATCTGCTTCTTTTCTAAGTACTTGTGCAGAACGAACAAGTTCTCTAAATAAACCTTCTAGCATTAAGTTTTCGTCTATAGTTATATCAAGAACGATTGTTTGGTTGTTTTCAGTTGCGATAACAAAATCGCTCTTTGCTTTATAATTTAGTGTAAATACATCTTGGTTAAGGTCACTAAACTCACCTACTGTAACAGTACCATTGTTGTATTGGTTAACATAGTCAGCCATTTGCTCTTCGGTAGCTTGTTGCAACAATGTTTTTAGTTTTTGAACGTTTTGTTTTAAAACTGCACCAGCTGTACGGAAGTTGATGCCAAGGTATGCTACGTTAAACTTAGAGTTGTCTTTTTCAAAAACAACTTCTTTGATGTTAAGTTCTTCTTTGATAACTTGTTCAAACATACGAGCTGCATTTTCTGTTTTTTGGTCGGCTACAAGATAAAGAGTTTTTAAAGGTTGTTTTACCTTAATTTGATTTTCATTTCTTAATCTTTGAGCAACGGTGATAATTTCTCTACAGATAGATGCGTTGTCGATAATATCGCCAAAGTTAGCACCTTTTATCTCTGTTGGGAAGGCACTTAAGAAGATGCTTTCTGCGGCAGAAGGTTCGATTTCTCTAACCATATTTTGCCAGATATGTTCCATCATAAATGGTATGATTGGAGCCATAACACCTGCGATATTTTTCAAAGCTGTATATAGACACCAATAAGCTGTCATTTGGTCTTGTTTGTCGTCTGACTTCCAGAAACGTTTGCGGTTGATACGGATATAGAAGTTTGACAAGTCGTCAACAAGAGCTTCAAAATCTTTGATTATGTTAAAGCAACGGTGATTTTCGTAGTTGTCTGTAGAAACTTTAACAAAGTTATTAACAGTTTGTAATAACCACTTGTCAGAGTTGTTAAGGTTGTTAAAATCAACTTTGAAGTTGGCAAGGTCTGGGTTGTCGATACAAGCATAAGTGTTGAAGAATGTATATGCATTCCAGAAGCCTAGCATTTTACGTCTTGCTTCTTCACCTAGGTTGTAACCAAATCTAACGTCACTAGTAAGTGGAGTACCTGCAAACAAATATCTTGCAGTATCTGCACCAAGTTTGTTGGCATATTCGCCAAACTCAATCATATAACCACTCTTGCTAAATCTAGCACCACTCTCTTGGACAACGGCTTCGTGACCAACGATTTTTTCGTAAGGGGCTTTGCCTGTAAGGGTAACACTCATAAATAGTAGTGAGTAGAACCAAAGTCTTATTTGCTCACGCATTTCGATAACGACAGAGCTTGGGAAGTTGTTCTCCCAGAAAGTTTTGTCGGTGAAGTATTTGTTTGTACTAAATGGTGTGATACCTGCGTCTAACCAGCAGTCACCTACTTCGGTTATACGGCTAACTTTTTTGCCACATTTTGGGCAAGTGATTTGTACCTTGTCGATATAAGGACGGTGCAAGTGTGGTATGTTGTCAACTTCTTCTTGACTAGATAGTTTTGCAAGTTCTTCTTTGCTGCCAACAACGTGTACGTGACCACAATCACACACATAGAAAGGTAGTGGTACACCATAGAAACGGCTACGAGAAATATTCCAGTCGCCCATATTGTTTAGCCAGTCTACCATACGTTTGCGAAGGTATTCTGGTTCAAATTTTACGTCTTCGATAGCTTTTAGTAGTTTAGGTCTAATTTCGTCTACTTTTATATACCAAGCATCGATAAATCTAACGACGATTTCTTCTTTACATCTCCAGCATACTGGGTAGCTGTGTTTGATAGTATGAGTATAGTATAGTTTGTTACGCTTTTTTAACTCGTCAAAAACTACATCTCTAACTTCAGCGGTAGTTTTGCCAGCAAGCACACCAAACTCTGGTAGTACTACACCAGCTTCGTCTATAGGACAGATTTCTTTTAGTCCGTGTTTTTTGCCAAGTTCGTAGTCTTCTACACCACAGCCAGGTGCAATGTGTACTGCGCCTGTACCTTCGGTTGCTTCGACGTCTTCCCAAGGGATAATCTTGTGGGTAAAGTTTTGGATAGGTAGTTCGTTAAAGCAAGTTTCGTATTCTTTGCCAAGAAGTTCTTCACCTTTAAACTCAGCTACTACCCTTACAACGTCGTCTTTTAGTACTTTAACGGCTTCTTTGCCGACGATTAGGTGACGGCTGTCACTCTTTACTTCTACTTCTAGGTAGATATTTTCTGGGTTTACGGCAACGGCTACGTTAGAAGATAATGTCCAAGGAGTTGTTGTCCATACTAAGATGCATTTATCTTCGTTTTTGATAGGGCACTTAAAAAATACTGCTATATGCTCAACATCTTTGTAGCTACCTGTCATCTCGTGTTCACTAACGCTTGTACCACAACGTGGGCACCATTGGATAGGTTTTTGAGCTTTTACTAGCCAGCCATTTTCGTGACAAACTTGCAAAAATTTCCAGATAGATGTGATATTGGTATCGGTGTTGGTATAATAGCTGTTATTCCAATCCATCCATTGACCAAGTCTTACGCTAGACTTTTCGATAAGTTTGCTGCAGTCTCTTACTCTTTGCATACAGTTTTCTACAAAGTTGTCAAGACCATACTTGGCGATATCTTTTTTGCTATTTAGACCAAGTTGTTTTTCTACGGCGATTTCCACTGGAGTGCCGTGTGCGTCAAAACCATTTTGGTAATAGCAAGATTTGCCTTGCATAGATTGATACTTGATATACAAGTCTTTTAAAGTTCTACCAAATGCATGGTGGATACCCATATTGTTGTTGGCGGTTATTGGACCGTCAAGAAAACGATAACGGGCATTGTTTTTGTTCTTTTCTACCAATTTTTCAAAACATTGGTTGTCTTGCCAAAGTTTAAGTACGTTTTCTTCCATTTGTACAAAGTTTGGCATAGAAACTTCTTTTTTCATATTAACCTCTCTAAAAAAATTATTTTAGTGAATTTTGCGTTTTTAATAAAAAAAGCCCTTGTATTCTCATAAGAACACAAAGGTTACCACTTAAGAGTGAAGAACAATCTTAGTTTATACAAAATACTAACATATTCGGCTCTTATAACGTAGAGCAATCGGTCTTTTTTACTACAATTTCGAAAAGACTGCTATCGGGTGATACCTAACAAAATGTATTACTAACTCACACCAACCGTTAGTTCTCTGAAAATAGTGACCTTGTTAGACGTGTCCCAAATCATCGCAAAATATTCAACTGTCTAAATTGTAGTACAATATATACTTTTTGTCAATGGTTTAGATAAAAAAATCACTTTTGAAACCAAAAGTGACTTATATATTAATCTTGAGAATTGTTATCTTCGTCTTTGTCAAAAAGTTCAGCATATTGTTGTTGTGATATATTGATGTCGTAATTTAGATAATCACGTTGGACAAAGTAGCCTTTGTCTACACCATAGTCTAATAGACTAGTAGCTCTAGGCAAAGTAAGACCTAGGTCAACTTGAAGATTAAGTACAGTACAAGAATTTTTGTCTAAAAGGTATTTTGTAACATCTTTTATCATTGGGTCTGGGGTTTGTGTACGGGTATCTTGTATTGACATAATTGCTCCTAATAATTTTCTAAGATATGGTTCATATCCAATATATCTGCGGTAGTTATGATACCTATTGGACGTTCGTTATAACTACCATTGTTGGTAACTAGTATAACACCAAGTTTGCGCTCTACATAGAACAAGTTTAGTGCTTTTTCAACTGTTAGATCACGGTCAGCTACTTTAAAATATTTGCCATCGCTGTAGTCAGCAAGGGTATCTTTGATAGGTGTATTGTTGATATACTCCCCTACGTCATTGCCTAAAGCAACTTGATTACCTATAGCTCTAACAACGTCTCTACCTGTTGCTACGCCTAGTAGTTTGTTGCCTTCGTATATAGGCAAATTTAGGTAGCCAGTTTCGGCAAGTTTTTTTAGAACGGTTTGAATTTTTGCGTCGCTATCTTCACACATAACATCTTTTGTACCGATAACTTCTAACGCTGAAGGTGGTGTTGCGATAAGACGTGCGACCTTTTCTATCTGCTTAACAACTTCGTTGTGTGGTTCTGCTATGATATAGTTTGGGTTGCTACGGTGAACGATAGAATTGCGTAGTCTAGCATAGTCAATCAAATCTTCTTCATACTTTCTTACGACAGAATTAAGTGTAACTGCCTTGCGGATAAGATCCGAAAATGTAAGGCTACGTTTAAAGCCATAGATTGTACGTAAAGAATAATCTATTTCGTTATACGCCATAATAAATCTTTCTGCGTTGCTCTTTCCTCTTTGTTCTGCCATAAAATACTCCTAAAAGGCAAAATTTGACATATAAAATACTGTCTACACTTGGATTTTAACACAATAACGACTTTTTATCAAACAAATTGCAACAACACACAAAATAAATGTTGCAAAAATAATTTTTTTTGATTATAATATTACTGCTATGCTAGACGGGGAGCTAGCGGTGCCCTATACCTGCAAGCCGCTACAGCAGGGTCGAATGCCTTTCTCGGAGAGTGCATTTAGGCAAGAGATAATATATTAGATGTTGATATCAAGGTCTTATGCAATTGTTACCTATGAACCGTGTCAGAGCCTGACCGCAGCAGCACTAAGTAGACCTAATGATGTGCCATAAGGTAGCTTTGGAGGAGTTTGAATATTATAAACCTACCTAAGTTCATTCTACAAAATTGGATGCATAGCTTTATAAACAAATACGGGTATTTTTGAGAGTTACAAGATGTGTAATTTTAAAAAATACCTTTTTTAATAAGGAGAAAGTGGTTATGATAAAACTAAAAGCAAAAAGTATCGAAAACGTAGCAGAAAGAGCAAAAGAACGTGCTTTGGGCAAACTAAACGAAGGTGCACGTATCGGCATAATCGTTAGTAGCGAAAACTTTTCTGGGGCAAGAAACTATGGGCTAAAACTTGCTTATCAAGTTCAAAACTCAATCTTGCGTCTTGGAGTTGAGACAGAAATCATAACCCTACCTACCCTTGCTGATAGATACAAAGAGTTTACTACAGAAAACCACTTTATAGATATATATCGCTCTCAAGTGGCTAATATGACAGAATTGTTGCTTAGCGAAAAGTCTTATGACGGTCTTGTTATTATGGCAAAAGGTATCTCTAGCAAAATTGGTATGTTGCAAGCAGCCGCTAGACTCAACTTGCCAACAATAGTTTTTGGTGAAGGACCTTCTACCGTAAACGACGGCGCTAACTTATTAGAATTGTTATCAAGTGTTGGTCAAGTATGCCTTGGCAAAATGAGTACTTTTGACCTACAAGAAAAAGAAGAAACCCAAACAGAATATGTCGGCGAAGGCAATGACTTTAACGTATCAAACCTTATCAACATTATTTTAGAAGGTGCTGGTCTTAGTGTTGTAGGCAATAGCATCACACCTGCTAGCAGTATCGCTAGAGAAAAGTTAACTCAACTAACAGCTTCAGCCATTGTCAATATGACCAAAGACCACCTAACCATACGCAAGTTGTTGACAAAAAAGACTTTGGCTAATATGTTTGCTATAAACTATGCCCTAGGCGGTAGCACACAAGTTATTGACTACCTTGTAAAAATTGCAAACGAACTTGACCTAGACTATACATTTGACAAAGCACTTGGTTTGTCAAAAGGTATCAGTGTATATTATGACACCCAAACAAGAACAATAAGCGACTTTAAGGCGGCGGGTGGTATATTTGCCCTACTAAAAGTTCTTGCAAAAGACAAACTTATTGACGAAAGTGTCAAAGGCTATAAAGGTAACATCGCTGACGACTACAAAAACTTAAAAATTGGCGACAGCTTTGCACCTATTCACAAATGCGCACATATCTATCTAAAAGGCAATATCGCTAACAAAAACAGCATTATCAAAACCCTTGCTACAAAAGGTCTAGAAACTTTTGAAGGTAAAGCACGAGTATATGCTGATGACGACAGCGCAAGTGCTGGTGTATTGTCAAAAGCTATACCTAGCGGCAGTGTTATCGTTATCAAAAACTCTAGCAAAACTCAAACTTATGGCGGTTCTACCCCAAGTCAAACTTGCCTAGCAATACAATCTATGGGTCTAGAAGATGCTTATGTTGTATTGACCGACGGTCAAATACCTGACCCAACAAAAGTTATGGTTGTTGGTATGATAAGACCAGAAGGCGAAGATGGTATTTTAAGAATTTTGCAAGATGGCGACGATATAGAGATAGACTTTAACAAAGGTAAACTAAACGTTGACCTATCAAACAAAGAAATCGCCCAAAGAGAAAAACGCTATGTTAAAGAAAACAAAGCTTTTGCAAAATTTGCTAAAGACTACGCAAAGCTAGAATCTAAATAAAAAAAATAAAACCTATTAAGTTATCTTAATAGGTCTTTTTTTATTAATATAGAAATATTGTTACATATCAAAAAGTGTTTTTTCTGTGTTGTTATTTTCTATCTGCCAGTCGACAGGGGTTTTGTTGTTGTTTTTCAAAAATTCGTTACATTTAGAAAAGTGCTTGCAACCAAACCAACCATTATAAGCAGATAGTGGACTTGGGTGTGCAGCATACAACACACAATGGCGAGAAAGGTCTATATCTTTGATAATACTCTTGGCTCCGCCGCCCCATATCAAAAACACAACTGGGTCTTCACGTTTGGCGACAAGTTCTATTATCTTGTGTGTAAATCTCTCCCAACCTTTGCCCTTGTGACTAAAAGATGCACCAACTCTAACAGTGAGTACACTGTTTAGCAACAAGACACCTTGATTTGCCCATTTTGTTAGGTTGCCATTGTCAGGTATATAGCAGCCAAGGTCAGTTTGAAGTTCTTTATAAATATTAACAAGGCTAGGTGGAGATTTTACTTTTTCTACCGAAAAGCACAAGCCGTGCGCTTGACCTTCGTTGATGTATGGGTCTTGACCCAATATTACAACTTTGACGTCTTGATACTTGGTTAAGTTTAGTGCACTAAAGACATCTTTTGCTTGTGGGTAAATTGTGCGAGCATTGTATTCTTCTTTCAAAAACTTTTGCAAATCTTTAAAATAGTCACTTTCAAATTCGTCTTTTAATAGTTCGTACCAGTTTTTTGTTATATAAAACATATCTTCACCTAAAATAAGTTTTTTTGTTAAATGTGGTCCATAACCTTGGCTAGAGCATCTATAATATCTTTTATTAAGTCTTGATCTTTGCCTTCTGCCATTATACGTATAAGCGGCTCTGTGCCA
>JAZUPV010000070.1:0-8982 GCA_045605365.1 Clostridia bacterium | reverse complement strand
TACAGCTTTTACCTTGTTGTCTTGTATAGTGATGACATTGTTGTCAAAACTATTTTCAATGTTAAAAGTTCTGTCTTGTTCGGTTGGATTACTGTTACAAGTATAAGATACTTGGCTAACAAAATTATCATCTAAAAAGTTAATATTAATGAGTGCACAGTTGTACACATCTTCTCCAGAATAGTTTTTGTTAGGCAAATACAAAATATAATCTTCCCCTTGTTTGGTTGCATTTGTGCTAACTTGTACAACACTATCTACACCATCAAACTTAACTAACAAATCTAATTTTGCTGTATAAGTTTTGTTGTTATACACCACTTTGCAGGTGAGTTTGTCGCTGCCGACAGTTTTTGCTAAAAGTCTATCTTGATTAACTTCTACCGTAGTGTTAGTTGTCTCAAAAGTTATCTTGCTTAGGTCTTCTATATTTGTGACAAGTTCTATATCATCTAAATCAATTTCTTGGTATAAGTTCAATGTCAAACTATCTTTTTTAAAATACATATAGATAGAATCTTGCGCTGGTTTTAGTACAAAATACAGCACCAATCCTACTGCCGAAGCAAGGACAACGGATATTATAGAAATTATAAGGCTTAATTTGTTATTTTTCATACTGTGATTATAATAAAATCGACAAAAACCGACAACTAAATACAAATGTTTTTTATAATAATTATTATTTTTTCAAAAATCTGTCCACAAAAAACTGTTACAAACAACTTATTTATAAATATCTACAACTTGTTTGTCACAGTTTATAACTTATCTAAAACAATTAACATTACTCTTGTGTCTAACTCAAAACAACTTTTCGACAACAAAAAAAAATACACACAAACTTGTGTGTATTTTTATTAAATACTTATTAGATTAATTCAATCAATGCCATATCAGCATTATCACCACGGCGTTTGCCTAGTTTCAAAACTCTAGTATAGCCACCACGTTGACCAAGTTCTTTAGCGCGTTCTGCATATTTTGGTGCATATACGTTAAAGATTTTTTCGATTAGAGGATGATTGATACCTTCAGTTCTTGCGATGAAAGTAGCTTTATCTTCTTTCTCTTTTCTTTGTTCTTCTCTGGTGTAAAGTTTTGACATTATAGCACGACGTGCTGCTAGTTTCTTTGGACCATCGTTGATAACTTCTCTCTTAGTTTTAACACCTTTAGCATCAATTTCGTCTTTAACAACTTTAACTGTGTCTTCGTAAGTGTTCATAGCTAGAGTGATGATTTTTTCAACGTAACTTTTCAAAGTTTTTGCACGAGCAACAGTGGTTTCAAGTTTGCCGTCCCATAAAAGAGAACTTGCTTGTCCACGGATAAGTGCGATACGTTCTTTGGTTGGTCTATTTAATTTAGAAATCTGAGCCATAATAGTCCCCTTTTATTCTTCGTCATTACGAAGTGATAATCCGTAACTTTCTAGTTTGTAAATAACTTCTTCTAGTGATTTTAATCCTAGATTTCTTACTTTTAACATATCATCTTTAGATTTTTTAGTTAAATCTTCGATAGTGTTAATGTTTGCTCTCTTTAAGCAGTTATAACTTCTTACTGAGAAATCCATATCTTCGATAGGCATCTCAAGAACTTTAACTGTTTTGCTTTCTTCTTTGTTTACAAGAATGTCCATATCGCCCATAAAGTCAACTAGGTTAACAAATAGACCAACGTGATCTTGTATAACTTTAGCAGAAAGACTAATAACTTCTCTAGCACTTAGAGTGCCGTTAGTTTTAACTTCGATAGTAAGCTTATCAAAGTCGATAGATTGACCTACACGAGTTGGTTCTACACTGTAGTTAACGCTCTTTACTGGAGTAAAGATAGAGTCAATTGCAATGTAACCGATAGGGTCGTCTTCACTCTTGTTAAGGTTTGCAGGAACATATCCACGACCACGACCGATAATGATGTCCATATCAAGTTTAGCACCATCATCAAGTGTGCAAATGTGCAAGTCTGGATTCAAAATCTCAACTTGGTCATTTGGTTGGATATCTTTAGCAGTTACTTCGCAAGGACCATTAACAACTAAGTGTAAAGTAGTTCTAAAATCTCTGTCAAGAACAGTTGTTTTAACAGCAAGATTTTTGATATTCAAAACGATATCAGCAACATCTTCTGCAATACCAGGGATGTTAGAGAATTCGTGTTGAGCACCAGCAATTCTAATTGCAACTGCAGCAGCACCAGGTAAAGCACTAAGAAGTGTTCTTCTTAAGCAGTTACCAAGAGTGATACCAAAACCACGTTCAAGTGGTTCTACAACGAATTTTGCAACGTAACCATTTTCAGATTCTTCTGCAACAATTCTTGGTTTTTCGATTTCCATCATAGAAAATTCCCTCCTACTATCTTGAATATAACTCGATAATCAAGTGTTCTTGAATATTTAGGTCAACGTCATCTCTTTGTGGTAGAGCATTGATTTTACCGCAAAGTTTGTCAGTGTCAAATTCTAACCATTTTGGCATAGCAATTTTAACACCTTTAAGTTGTTTAAACATCTCTAAATCTTGTTTACTTTCTCTGATAGCAACAACATCACCAACTTTAACTTGGAAAGAAGGAATGTTAACAGTTCTGCCATTTACAGTAACGTGTCCGTGACTAACGATTTGTCTGCTTTCGCTACGGCTAGAACCGATACCCATTCTGTAAATAACATTATCAAGACGACGTTCTAATAGTGAAAGCATATTTTCACCAGTAACGCCTTTCATGCGTTCAGCTTCTTCATAGTATGCTCTGAATTGTTTTTCTAGCAAACCATACGCTCTTTTAACTTTTTGTTTTTCGCGTAATTGAACGCCATAGTCAGTAACTTTCTTTCTGCCAGCACCATGTTGACCAGGAAGAACAGGTCTTTTTTCCATAGCACATTTAGAAGAAATACATCTGTCGCCCTTTAAGAAAAGTTTGCAACCTTCTCTGCGGCATAGACGACAATCTGCATCTGTATATTTTGCCATAATTTAACTCCTTATAAATATTGTAAATATCTCTATAGATATTAAGTGTAATTTGTTTGAAGACTATATTCTTCTGCGTTTAGGTGGACGGCATCCATTGTGAGGAATAGGAGAAACGTCACTGATTTTTGTAACGTCAATCTCAGCAGTAGCAAGTGCTCTGATAGCAGCTTCTCTACCGTTGCCAGGACCTTTTACATAAACTTCAACTGATTTGATACCTTGTTCTTTTGCAACTTTAGCAGCTGTTTCTACAGCTTGTTGAGCAGCAAAAGGAGTGCTCTTACGAGAACCTTTAAAGCCTAGGCTACCTGCACTTGAAGCAGAGATAGCATTGCCTTGAGCGTCTGTAAAAGTAACTAAAGTATTGTTGAAAGATGCTTGAATATGTACTGCACCCTTGTCTATATTTTTGGTTGCCTTTCTCTTTTTTGTCTTTTTAACAACAGCCATTGTTTCGCTCCTTTATAAATTAGCAAATGTGCTTTAAATTTAAATTAATAAACAAACTGAATTTTAAGAAAGAGATTATTTCTTTTTCTTAGCAACAGTTTTCTTAGGGCCTTTACAAGTTCTAGCATTTTGTTTAGTGCTTTGACCTCTTACAGGCAAACCTTTACGATGGCGAATGCCACGGTAACATCCTATTTCTGATAGTCTCTTGATGTTAAGAGAAACTTCACGTTGTAGGTCACCTTCAACAACTACGTGATGTTCGATATATTCACGAAGTTTAGCAACGTCACCTTCTGTCAAATCTTTAACACGAAGGTCTGGGCTAATACCAGTCTCTGCTAAGATTTTGTTAGAAGTAACTCTGCCGATACCTTTAATATAGGTAAGACCAATTTCCAAACGTTTTTCTCTTGGCAAATCTACACCAGCAATACGAGCCATAATAATCCTCCAAAATATGATTTTTGTTTTATGTAAACACAACAAAAAACACTCAAAGTGTCAGCCGCTTTGTTGTGATAACTTTCTAACTTAAATATTATAACATATCTTACTAAAAACTTCAATATTTAAAGTAAAAAATGTCGAAAAATTTTTCAAAAAAGTTAGATAAATTTAGGGTTAAAAAACCCAGTTAAACTAAGGCGTTTTTTAACTCTAAATTAACCTTGAACTTGTTTGTGTTTTTTGCTCTTTGAGCAAATAACCATTACTTTACCTTCTCTCTTGATAACTTTGCATTTATCGCAAATAGGTTTTACTGATGGACGAACTTTCATAATTTTCTCCTTAATTTTGTTTGCCACGCCAAGTGATACGGCCCTTAGTTAAGTCATAAGGACTCATCTCTACTTTAACTTGGTCACCTTCTAATATTTTAATATAATTCATTCTTAGTTTACCTGAGATATAGCAGGTAATAACATGACCATTGGTTAGTTGTACTTTAAATGTAGCATTTGGAAGTACTTCTGTAACCACTCCTTCTGTTTCTAAGCAATCGGATTTTGGCATATAATCTCCTTTATAAGTTAACTACTTATTGTTATTTTTCAATGCGCTATATACTTCAGCATCGAAAACTTTTTTGTCTGATGCAAGTTTAGTTGCGATGTTTTCACATATTGCACCAGTAGGTTTAAGATGTTTGATGCGTTTTTTCTTAGGGTTAGTAAATTTTCTAATATCACCATCAATAACCAAGACATAGTCTTTGTCAACGATAGCTGATATCATATAAACTCTACCTGCATCTCTACCCTGGGTAGATACTACGACACTACCTAGATTAAGTTGGTAATCCATATTCACCTCTAAGTTAATATCTCGACACCATCTTCGGTAATAAGAATAGTATTTTCATAGTGAGCAGATGGCAAACCATCACTTGTTGTAACTGTCCAGCCGTCAAACTGGTCAAAGTTTACTTTATAAGTACCAGCATTAACCATTGGTTCTATAGCAATAACTGTACCAGCGTGTAGCTTTGGTCCAAAACCTGCATAACCATAGTTTGGTACTGAAGGATCTTCGTGTAAGTTTTTGCCTACACCGTGTCCTACAAGGTCTCTAACAACCGAAAAGCCGTGTTTTTCAACATATTTTTGTACTGCAGAAGATATATCTCCTACACAACAACCAGCTTTTAAGTTTTTGATACCTTCAAAGAAACTTTGTTTAGTAACATCAATAAGTTTTTGTTTTTCGCTAGATATTTTACCTACGGCAAAAGTTCTTGCACTATCACCGTGATAACCTTTGTAACAAGCACCAACGTCTATACTAACTATGTCGCCTTCTTGCAGCTTTCTGTCGCTTGGTATACCATGAACAACTTGTTCGTTGATAGAAGCGCATATAGATGCAGGAAAACCACCATAATTAAGAAAACTAGGTATAGCTTTGTTACGGGTAATGAACTCATAGGCAAGTTCATCAAGTTGTTTAGTTGTAACACCAGGTTTGATATTTTTTTCTAACAAAAGAAGTGTTTCTCTTGTTATCTCCCCTGCCTTACGCATAAGAGCAATCTCTTGTGCAGTCTTGATTTTAATCATTTTATTACCTTCTAAACTTTGCCAAAACTGCGTCAACCATAGTGTTGGTTTCGTCAATTTTGGTTGAAGCGTTTACTACTTCTAATAAACCCTTGTTTTTGTAATACTCTATTAGTGGGAAAGTTTGTTTTTCGTACTCTTGAAGACGTTTTAAAACAACTTCTTCTCTATCGTCATCACGTTGATAGATTTCTCCGCCACATTTAGGGCATTTTTCTTCTTTAAGATTTTGAATATTTAAAGTTTCGCTACAATCTTTGCACACTCTACGACCAGCCATACGAGGAATAATAACGTCGTATTTTTGATCAATAAGCAATGCACAATCAATATCAGTCATTTTGCTCAATGCTTCAGCTTGTTCGATATTTCTTGGGAAACCATCTAACAAGAAACCATTTTTGCAATCTTCTTGATGAATACGGTCATTAACCATATTGATTGTAACTTCATCTGGAACTAGCTTGCCAACGTTGATATAACTTGCTGCAAGTTTGCCTAGTTCTGTTTGGTTTTTAATGTTATACCTAAAGATATCTCCAGTAGAGATATGTGGTATATTGTATTTTTCTTTAGTGATTGAAGCTTGTGTGCCTTTACCACTACCTGGAGGTCCTAATAAAATAATTTTCATAATAAATCCTTAATATTGATATAGATTTTATTGTCTGAATACATTTAATTATCAGTTTTCTCAAACATCTTGCGATGCTTGAGAAAAACCTAAATTATTATTTTAAAAAGCCTTTATAATTTCTCATAAGAAGTTGTGCTTCTAATTGTTTGTTAAATTCTAATGCAGTAGAAACAACAATGATAAGACCTGTTGCACTAAATGCATTAACAAGCGAACCACTACCACCGATGAAAGTAAATATCAAAGTTGGTACAAGTGCGATAAACATAAGGAATATAGCACCAAATAGTGTGATACGCTTTGATACACGTCCTAGATATTCTGCGGTAGGTTTACCAGCACGGATACCAGTTATAAAACCACCGTTTTGTTGAAGTTGTCTAGAAACATCTTCTGGGTTAAAACTGATTTGTGCATAGAAATATGCAAAGAATAGTATCAATAAAGCAACAAGTATACTGTATAACCAGCCACCTGTAGCCAAAATTGCAGGATATGTAGCGTTTGGCCAGAAAATACTCATAATAAGTTGTGGAAAACTTATAATAGACATTGCAAAGATTATAGGCATAACACCTGTTGAATTAACCTTGATAGGAATGTGAGTACTTTGACCACCGTACATTCTTCTACCTTTGATTTGTTTTGCGTATTGAACTGGGATTTTTCTTTCTGCAAGGTCAACCCATACGATAAGTCCAAAAATCAAAACAACTGCAAGGATGAAGATAAGCAAAGTCCAAAGGTAATTAATATTGCTGAATACACCTTTGATTGCTTCGAAAATAGCTTGACCAGCAGATGATAAGATACCTACGAAAATTAGCAATGACATACCATTACCAATACCAAGGTCGGTGATTCTTTCTGATAGCCAAACAGTAAACATAGCTCCGGCAACAAGTATAATAACAACCATAATAGCTGTAAATGCACCACCACCAAAGATAGTAGCGTCTAAACTTGCATTACCGAAAGATACAACGATACCAATAGCTTGAGCAATTGCCAATACTAATGCAGCGATACGGTTATAAAGAGCAATTTTCTTCTTACCTTCTTCGCCTTGTTTTGACAATTTTTCAAGTTTAGGTATTGCAACTGTTAATAATTGAATAATAATTGAAGCATTGATGTGAGGCAACACGCCTAGTGCCAATATTGCACCATTGCTCAATGCACTACCGTTAACGGCACTTATAATGCTCAAGAAACCTTCTGAAGTATTACTTGCAAACACTGATGTTAAAATACCAGGTGTTGGCAACCAGCAACCTATACGATAGATAAGCAACAATAACAAAGTAAGCAAAATCTTTTTGCGTACATCCTTTATTTTGAATGCTTCTTTAAAGGTCTTAAACATTATACCTCCTCAGGCTTGCCACCAATTTTTTCAATCTTTTGTTTTGCTTGTTCGGTGAATTTGTTAGCTTTAACTGTTAATTTTTTAGTTAATTCGCCATTACCAAGAACTTTAACGCCGTATGGTTCAACTTTACCGATGATGTTTTTCTCAAGTAGAGCGTTTACATCAACAGTTGCGCCATCTTCAAATACGTTAAGGTCGCTTACGTTAACAATAGCATAAACTTTCTTAAATTGATTGTTAAAACCACGTTTTGGAAGTCTTCTGATAAGAGGTATTTGACCACCTTCAAATCCAGGTCTTACACCACCGCCACTACGAGCGTTTTGACCTTTATGACCTTTACCACTTGTCTTACCGATACCGCTACCAATACCTCTACCAAGACGTTTTTTGCTTGTACGAGAGTTTGGTGCAGGAGATAAAGTTTGAATATTCATAGTTTACTCCTTTTACTTAACTTCTTCTACTTTTACTAAATGTTTTACTAAAAATAAACTTCCTCTAATACTTTCGTTATCAGGGAATATTTTGGTTGTGTTAAGTTTTCTAAGACCTAGTGCTTCCAAAATTTTAGCTTGTTTTTTGTTAAAACCGATAACGCTTCTTACATAAGTAACTTTTAGTTTACCTGCGGATTTTTTTGATTTTGTTGTTTTAGTTTCCATATAAAAATCCTACCTTTTTAAATCTCTTCTGGAGCTTTGCCACGAAGTGCTGCAACTTGCTCTCTAGTTCTAAGTGCTTTAAGACCTTCTAAAGTAGCCTTAACGCAGTTGATTTTGTTGTTTGAACCGTGAGTTTTTGTAGTAATATCTCTAATACCAGCAAGTTCAACAACGGCACGAGCAGAACCACCAGCGATAACACCAGTACCTTCATTAGCGGGTAGCATTAATACGCTAGTAGAACCGTACTTACCTACGACATTGTGAGGAATTGTAGTTCCAACAATAGGTACAGAAATCAAATGTTTTTTAGCAGAAGCGGTAGCTTTTTCGATAGCTTCTGGAACTTCAGCAGACTTACCGATACCAACACCTACAAGACCTTTTTTGTTACCAACAACTACAAGTGCGCTAAAACGAAGTGTTCTACCACCCTTAACAACTTTGGCAACACGTCTTACTTCAACTAATTTTTTATCAAATTCGCTGTCTTCTCTACGAGTTACAGGTTTTTTAACATTTTCTTTTTGCATTTCTTTCTTTGCCATAATTTCCTCCATTAAAACTCTAAACCAGCGTTTCTTGCACCGTCAGCTAAAGATTTAACACGTCCGATATAAAGGTATCCACCACGGTCGAAAACAACTGTTTTAACACCTTTTTTCTTAGCTAATTTTGCAACTTGCTCACCAACGATGAAGGCTTGTTCAGATTTAGATTTACCTTCTAACAATGGCAAAATCGACTTTTCAACTGTAGAAGCGCTAACAAGAGTAACACCCTTAGTATCATCAATAATTTGAGCATA
>JAZUPV010000069.1:0-3325 GCA_045605365.1 Clostridia bacterium | reverse complement strand
TAGTTAAAATATCTCTTTAACAAACCTTCAAATGCTCTACCGTGTCTAGCTTCGTCTCTGCCAATTTCGTGAACAGCATCGTGTATAGCATCTAGGTTAAGTTTTTTTTGCTTCGGCTGCGATATCTTGTCTTGTTTGTGTTGCGTGATATTCAGCTTCTGCTCTCATTTCTAAATTTGTTTTTGTAGAACTTGTTACTACTTCTCCAAGCAACTCGCCAAAGATTGCTGCGTGTTCAGCTTCTTCCCAAGCAGCCTTTTCATAAAAGGCACCTATCTCAGGATAGCCTTCTCTAATAGCAACTCTTGCCATAGCTAGGTACATACCAACTTCTGCACACTCTCCATTGAAGCAACTTCTTAGTTGTTCTTTTAATTCTTCTGGGGCATTTTTTGCAATACCTACAATATGCTCACAAGCATAAGTTTTTGCAGAAGCGGTCGTTTGTGGTTTTTCTTCTTCTTTCTTTTCTTCTACTTCCATAAAGTTACTTGCAGGCACTCCACACAATGGGCAAGTTTCTGGCGCTTCGTTACCTTGGTGAACATATCCACATACTGTACAAACAAATTTTTTCATTATAATTTTTCTCCTTAATTTTTTATATGTATTGTTAATAATTACTTTTTAGAACAATCTTTACAAACACCCAACATAACCACTTCGCAAGTTGTGATTTTGTTAGAACTAGTTTTGGCATAATCTTGATACAAGTTGCCTAACGCTTTTAGTTCGACATCGTCTACTCTACCACACTTGGTACATCTAAAATGTGCGTGTGATTGTAGTTGTGCGTCGTAGCGCTTTTCTCCATCGTCGACATCAAGCCTACGCACCATACCCTCTTCTACTAATTGAGATAAGTTGCGATAAACTGTGCCTTTGCTGATATTGGGCATAACTTGTATAGCCATATCATACACTTGTTGTGCTGTAGGGTGAGTATAACAATCTAACAGTAGATTGTATATTACTTCTCGCTGTTTAGAATAGTTCATATTGCTCCTTGTTATAAAGTAGTAATCATTACTACTTTTATATTACACAAAAACAATATTTATGTCAACAAAATATTTATAAATTTTTTTTATAACAATCAAAAAATATTAGTTAAGATAAAAAGACTAAAACCTTATTCTGTACAACCTGCGACATTATTAACGCAAGATATATACACATCATAAAATATACTTAATAAAAAAGACCCCATTATGGGGTCTAATAATAATTATTTTAGTATTACGTCTTCTGGAGTGCAAGGCTTTGTTAATACTTCTGGATTAGTAAGAAGATCGTTCCAAACTTTTAAACTTCTTACAAAATAAAATCCGTCACAAGGTCTTTCGTCCATAGTTATACCAAGGTTCATAACCTTACCTACTTTTACTTTGCCATCTTCTACTACTGGGGTGTCTTTTTCTTTACCCATAGCAACAAACAATGTTGTTGTGCCAAAGTTATACAAATGATGATATATAGCATCATTCTTGATGGATTTTAGATTGGTAAGATATGCGCTAGTATGAAAAGGACTTGCAGCGATAAGTTTTTTTGGTAGCATACCACGGTTATCCATCCACTTTACCAATCCCATAGCCCATCTTAACAACCAATTAGGCAAAGAAGAAAACTTTTTGCCTTCGCTCTCAGCTTTTGTTTCTTCATCAAAAGCTTTTTTGATCTCGGCATTAAACTTTTCTTTTACTTGGTCGATAGTTTCTGTACCATCAAAGCCAACTTTGACAATGGTATCGTTAGATGTATCTTTAAGAGATTTTTTTACAGTCATTGAGATAAAGATACCTTTACGATCAAATAACTTGCCCCTTACACAAAATCTATTAAGCATAGGTCTAATAGCCAGCAATCTAACTATACTAGCTACCATAATATCCATATAGCTATAGGTTTTACCTTGTTTTCTTTGTTCAGCAATCCACTTGTCCATATTTTCACATCTTAGCGGATGTGTTGCAAAGTTAGTGGCGTCATTTCTTGCTGACATAAAGTGTGGACCGGCTTTTTCTATGATGCCTAATCCTTTGACAGGAGTTCCGTCGCTTCTTCTTCCAAACATATTTTATTCTCTACTTTATATTTATTTTTGTTTTAGTTTTGCGTTTTGAATCATCAACTCTAATTCACAAGCGTTTTTGTAACACATTGCAAGAGCAAGTTCTTCTGTAATTTTGCTACTATGTTTGTGCATCAAAAGTTCATAATCTAGTGGCACACTTGGACATTTGGCAAGATCCTTTGCCATTTTTTTCCAGTTGATTGTGCCGTATTGGTTAAGGGTATGTTGATCTTCTGTTCCGTCATTATCGTGAAGATGCAATGCTACAAGTTTGTCGCCATATTCTGCAAGATAATTTCTTTCTGGGTCATAAGCGTGGTTGTGACCAGAATCATAACAGAAACAAAGATATGGGTCTTTTATATTATGAAAAACATAATCAAATAGTTTTGGGTAATCTAAGTTTTCTATCGCTAGTGGTACTCTTAGTTTGTTGCAGACTTTTAAGATTCTTCTAAGACGCTCTAGACCTACAACACTAGGTTTGCCCTTAAGGTGAACAACCAAACTACTAAAGCCATACTTTTTGCAAAGTTTTAGTTCTTTGATCCAAGTTTTTTCTTGCTTGTCACCAACTACTCCTTCTTGAAAGAAGTATTTAAGTTGAGTTGAGTCATAAGACGAATGCAAAGAAGATAGTTTTAGTCCAAGTTTTTTTATCCACTTAAGTTGTTGTTTTAACTCACCATTTTGCCAGTCCCATTTTTGGTCAGGAGAAGTAATGATTGTTGTAAAACCTGCTTCTTTAATTTTTCTGAGTCTTTCTTGTGGCTCACTCAAATATCCAAAATATATTGATATTCCCTTATCCATAGTAATTTCTCCATAGTTAGTTTATCACAAAAAATATATATAAGTAAAATTATTTAACCAAAATTGTATAAGACAAATAAAAAAGAAGTGTTTTTACACACTTCTTAATTAATTGTTTTTTGACTTGACCAATCGTTAAATAAAAACTATTTTTTAGAATATTCTTTTTCAAAAGCTTGGACTTGTGCGATAAAGTCTTCTTCTTCGCCATTGTTGGTTATATAATAATCGGCGATACCGATTGGGCCGCCTTTTTCGATAAACTCAATCTCTGCGTAGTCTCTAGAAGTAGAATCTTCTATACTAAAAGGTCTAATAGGTCTAGTTAGTAGTCTTTCTCTACGAAGACCCGCATTGGTAACTATACACAAAACTTCAAAGTCTTTGCCGTAGCGGTCTTTGAGATATTTGTATTCTGACCAAGAATACATACTT
>JAZUPV010000068.1:0-3859 GCA_045605365.1 Clostridia bacterium | reverse complement strand
TGCTTGTGTTGTTAAAAATTTCTTTCATAGTTGCTCCTTTGTATAATTGGTTTACACTATAAGTATACAACACGCCTTGTACCAAAATTAGCCCAACTAAAATATTAAAAATTTTTAAACATATTTTTTTATTTGTTTTGATAAAAAAGGTCATTAAGTTATAATAGATATAACAAACAAAAAAGGGAGATTATGATATGGAGCAAGTTTGGTGGAAAAACGCTGTCGGGTATCAAATATATATACGTAGTTTTAAAGATACCAATGATGACGGCATAGGCGATCTAAAAGGTATTAATGACAAATTAGACTATATAAAAAGTATAGGTGTAGATTTTATTTGGATTTGTCCTTTTTATGATTCTCCAATGGACGACAATGGCTATGACGTAAGAAACTATTATAAAGTAGCCAAAGAATATGGCACAATGGCTGACCTAAAGAAACTAATAAAAAATGCCCACGACAAGGGCATTAGGGTTATAGTAGATTTGGTTCTTAACCATACATCTGACGAAAACATCTGGTTTATAAAAAGCGAAAAGAAAATCGAGCCATATACAGATTTTTATGTGTGGCGTGATGGCAAAATGGTAGACGGCAAAATGTGTCCGCCAAACAACTGGATTTCGTTCTTTTCTGGTCCTGCGTGGAAGTATAGCGAAAAACGTGGGCAGTATTATCTAAAGATTTTTTCTAACAAAATGCCAGACATAAACTACGAGAGCGAAATAGCTTTTAGTGAAATGGAGAAAGTTGTAGAGCACTTTGGCGAGCTTGGGGTAGATGGCTTTAGAGTAGATGCTATTGCACACATTGGCAAAGACCTTACTTTTGCTGATGCAAAAAACATCAAAAAAACATTTAAATCTTTTTCTAATTTGCCTAACACTCACGAGTATCTAAAGAGATTTAACAAAACCTTTACCAAAAACAACCTTGTCACTATGGGTGAACTTGGTGGAGAACCAAGCAAACAAGACCTTGTAAAATACACCACCCAAAACGAACTTGATATGATATTTAGTTTTGAGCAGATGGACGTGTTTAACAAAGATTTTACCATCAATCGCAAAGGTTTGTTTAAAACTATCAAATACAAAGAAAATTTATCTAGCAAAAATGGTTGGTCAGCACTATTTTGGCTAAACCACGATTATCCACGATTAATTAGCAAAATTAGGGGCGAAAAAGACAACAAAAACGCTCAACTTTGCCTTGCTAACCTTATGTATATGCTAAAAGGTACTCCTATCGTCTACAACGGCGAAGAAATCGGTATGGAGAATTATCCATTTGCTTCTCCAAAAGACTTTAAAGATGTCAACGCCAAGATGATTTTTGACAATGCCAAAGATATTGATGCTGAATTTAACAAACTAAAAGAAACAACCCGTGACCATAGCCGTACAGTTATGCAATGGGATAGTACCAAAAATGCAGGTTTCTCTAATGGCAAACCTTGGACCTATGTCAATAGCAATTACAAAAAAATCAACGTAGCAAAAGCTGTCAAAGACAAAGATTCTATCTTCAACAACTATGCTAAACTATTGACCGTTAGAAAACAACTTGGTCAAGACTTAATCTCTGCCAAGTACAAATTTTACAACAAGGGCGGTATGATTGGTTACAAAATTTATTGCAAAGATTATACTCTACAAGTCGTTGCAAATCTTTCTAAAAAAGCTAAATCACTTGACTTAACAGGTGCAGAAGTGTTGTACAATAACTTTAATTCTGTTGAAACAATCAAACCATATCAAACTCTAATAATAAAGAAAAATTAACATAAAAAAAAGACAGTTTTAAAGCTGTCTTTTTTGTTTGTGATAAATGATGATTATTGTTTGTTTTTCTTTGCTAGTTTTGCAGCTTTTGCGGCTTCTTTTTGTGGTATGGTATATTCTTGTTTGATAAATTCTATCATACCTTTAAGCATATCTGCTTGATAAAATCTACCAAAATTTTTGTACATATCAAACCAATAATAGTCGTCTTTGTCAAAAGTATGCAAGCAAAGTGCCCAACCAAAAAACCAAGAAGCAACAAGGTGTTTGATGTTTTCGCAAGTGATTATTCTGTTAGAACCAACAAGCTCGCCAGTTTTTTTGTCTACGTCGACAATCTTAACTTCTTTTTTGTTAACAACCAACAATACATCATATTTGTAAATTAACATTTCTTGTGCTACACCTAGGTTTTGACCAGGTTTTGGTTGAATTGTAACAAAAAGATATTTGTCACCATCTTTGATTAATTCTAAATCTTTGGCGCTAGCAATAGTTGCTGCATAATCGCAAGTTTTTTTCATAAATATTTCTCCATTTGTCTATGTTATGGTATCTATATTATATCACAACACACTCAAAAGTCAATGCCTACCAAATTTACCAGTTATAGCCCGAGAACTTTTTCTAGTGCTTTGCCGACGCCACTGTTGTCGTTAGAGTCGGTTATCATATTGGCTATTTCTTTTACTTGGTCACTAGCGTTGCCCATTGCAATTGATAGACCCGCCATTTTTAACATTGCTATATCATTTTCGCCATCGCCGATAGCTATCATCTCGTCTTTGGTTATGTTTAGGTGTTTAAGTAGTTTTTGTATAGTTTGTTGTTTGGTCATACCTTTTTGTACAAACTCTATTCTTTCTGGTTCGCTACTGGTTATTTCAAAGTTGTTTTTTACAAATTCTGGCATAGCCTTTCTTATAGCTGAGACATTGTCTTTGCTTTCTAAAACAACTACCTTGTATATGAAGTTGTCAGGGTATTGTTCTAGTTGTAGTTTTACACTACCATTAAAGTCATAGGCATACACTTCGGTTAGTTTTAGTTCAAACAACCATTGTAGGAGCTTAAGCAAGTTGTTATGGTCAATGCAGTTATCTACTAGCCTTAGGGTGTCTGTATTGTTCATAAGTAGTCCGCCATTAAATCCTAGTGTATAGTTGTCTTCGGTTAGAGTGCCAATTTGCTTTACATAGGGTAAGATTCGATAACTACCACGAGCACTTGCAAATACAATTTTTATTTGTTTTGAAGCTTGTTTTAAAATGTACTGGTCAAAGTCGCTTATTTCTTTTTTTGAATTAAGCAAAGTGCCGTCCAAATCAATAAAAGCTATTTTGTACATATTGTTCTCCTTAATAAAAAAGTTTCAAACTGAAAATCGGTTTGAAACTAAACTGGAGCTGATGGCGGGAATCGAACCCGCGACCCCCACCTTACCAAGCCACACCACTTTGCAAAAGGTCTTTTACACCCACCCTAAAATTGTCAGTTTTTTAGGCGCTTTCAAGGGGGTAATTTATTATTGGCTCCAAGGTGCGTGTCAATTTTAGGAGCCATTTGGAGTCAATCCCCCAAAATTCACTATTTTTTGAATAGTTTTACACTAAAATTGACGATTTAGACCTGTCTAACAACCGGTCTAAAATAAGAATTCCAACTCCAAGTATCTTATGTAATAATAATATTAAAAACTTATAAAAAAATCAAGCGATCTAAAAAGAAAAAAATTTTAACCAAAACAACGCAAAAAACTTGGGAATTTAAGTAAATCGTGTAGATTTGGTTAAAGAATTAAAAAGGATGGTTTTTAGCCATCCTTTTTTTTATCAAACAAAAAACCTACTAGGATTTTTCCCAATAGGTTTTTGTTTTATTATTTAGTTTTATTTCTTTTTGAAGATTGCAATGAAGTCTGCCCAAGATTTTTTCTTGATAACAAACCAAACTAATGCAAATCCACCAGTTCCAAGAACTACAAGAGAAGCAAGAACAATGCCAATAATTGCTCCAACTCCAAGACCCTTGTTAGTGTCTTCAGGTTGTTGTGGTTGTTCAGGTTCATC
>JAZUPV010000067.1:0-13332 GCA_045605365.1 Clostridia bacterium | reverse complement strand
AGGTTCGTAAATAACGTCTGTTAAAGAGCCTGATAAGTATCCTACAACACCACCAGCGTACAACATATCAACGTCTTTAATTTGAACGCCAGTACCAGTACCCTCTTTTTCACCAGCAATATCAATATTTGCTGTCATTGTAGCAGGTACCACCCCTGTAGTTCTATCTGCTACAGCTTGTATAGTACCAATATATCTACCAGCAATACCACCAAAATAAATTGATGACTCTGTACCAGTAGGTAGGATTTCTTTGTTGTATATAGATCTAATATTTACGTTAAATGAACAGTTAGTAATAGTCATATTATTACCATTTGCTACAAATCCACCAAAATAGTTTGCACTAGTTTCGATTGGGTAGTCTTTTTGGTTTCTTGTAACTGCTTTGTTGTTGCTTACACCTTCATAAGTGTATTCACTTGCAGTTGCAGAATCATAATGATAATAATAATCTTCGTCGCTATCTTTAACTCTTAGTTTTAGATAATCACTGTTTGCGATATGTTTGATATCGCTATAGATATGTACACCACTAACTGTTGTGTTAGTTGCGTTGCCAAGCAAGATTGCAGATCTTGTATTTACTGCACGTCCAGTTTCTTCGTCTAGTCTATAGTTTTCGATATAATCTTCGATAACAATGTTTAAACCTTGGAAGCTAGCGTTGGTTGTACTAGTAAATAATGATGTGTCACTCTTGCCGTTTGTTTGTATAGTTAGGTTGTACAAAATTGGGTTTCTTGCTTTTGCACCACTTTCGTCCTTAACTGTGTTACCAACAATTTTGCCACGGAAGTTAGAACCAATGTTGATTATTAAACCTTGCAATGCAGCTTGGTCGCTATCAAAGTCAAGGTCGTTCATAATAACATAAGTACGACTAGAAGCCGGGTCTTCGTTGATAATACTTAAGAATTCTTCTGCGGTATAAATACGAGAAACGTTAGGGATATAACCAAATTTTAGAGTAAGTAATGCTCTAGTATCATCAAACAACCATACACGGTCAGACCAAACAGTTGTTGAGAATATAGATAATTTTGCATTAGATACTACACCAGGTTGTACTGTCATAAGATCTTTATAAACATCTTGAGTTATGATGTTGGTTGGGTTTTGGTCTACATAGTTATACAACTTAGTATCACTTTCGCCTTCCAAAATTTCACAACCAGTAAACAAGCTGATATATTCTAAATCTGTATTTTTGTTATAACCTTTATAAATTTTGTCAAATAAGAATGTTGCAGAACCAGTTTTGCCAAAGTCTTTTACATAAGATTCGTATTTTTTATACTTATCTGCATCAGTTGCAGCATTGTGATATGGAGCATAAATTGCACCAATTTTTACTTTTGTTGCATCACCATTAGAATCTGTATAATCAAATCCATAATTCTCTGTAAAGGCTTTTAATGCAGCAAAATCTGCACTATTCCATGCGTTAACAGCAACAACGTTAGCAAGTTCTAACTCATAGCTACTATCAACACCATCACTAAGAACTGTTTCTACGAAGAAACTGTTGTTAGTATTGTCTAACAATTGACCAATAATTTGACCAATATATGTTTGTCTGTTAGTCAAGTCACCCATAACTGTAGCTGTAGTAAATACGTTAGTCAAACTACCGATATGAGTAGCACCAACTATACCACCAACTCTAGTTGAGAAGTTGTTCTTTACATCAACACGGTTGTAGCAGTTTTTGATAGCACCGCTATTGGTATATCTACTACCGATATTGATACCTACTACACCACCTAAGTAAGTTGGTTTACCAGTATAAAGGGCTTCGTTACCTCTAGATATATTGTCTGTACCATTTACTAAACTTTGTAGATAACCGTCCAAATTCTTTTGGTTATTTTCATCGTGAGAAACGTGTACTTGTTCAATAAATCCATAGTTGATTGCCGCTACACCACCTGCAGCTACTGTTGAGTTGATATAGTGACCTTGGCTAGCTTCGTATACTAAGAAGTAGCCTTCTTTAAAGTATGTTTGTTGTCCGACAAATCCAAACAAACCACCAGCAAACTCTGCTTCAATGTTAACTGGATTGTCAAGTACTACAGAACTATCTACAGATTTTGTATATAGTTCTAAGTTACCAACGTTAGCAGAACGAATATTTACTTTTGCTAAACTTTGTCTAGCACCAGAACCATCGTCTGCACCGTCAGACTCAAAAGCTTGTAATAAGTCTACAACACCTGCGATACCGCCCGCATAAGAGACGTTGGTTGGCAAGTATTGCAATCTTAAGTTGTTATCTGAAGAAACAGAACCTTCGATCTTAGCTGGTGGAATAATATAACTCCACAATTCGCCAGACTTGATAAAGTTAGGATTAGTTTCTGAAGTATAACTTGCAAGAACTGCAACGTTTGATTGAATGTTGTTAGCATAATGAAGGTTGTCTTTTTCGCTAGATAAGATAATACCAGCTAAACCACCTACAAAGTTTTTACCAGATACAGCAGCACCTTCGGTAGAAGCAACAATGTTAATATTATTGATATCGCTATCAACGATAACACCGGCTAGACCACCTACGGCAATACCATTGGTAGAACTTACTTTGTTGATAGTTAGTGACAAATTCTTTACACCAACACTGTTAAGAGACTTAAACAAACCAAATGAAGTATTTTCTGCACTTTCGTCACTTAGTAACAAGTTGTACATAAACATATTGTTACCATCAAATATTGATCTTGAGTGTAACAATGAAGAATACTCAAAGCTTGTTGATGTTGCTGCAATACCAGCAAAGTCAATGTTTGTAACAAGTCTTATGTTGCCAGTATATTTAACGTTTACATTTTCTATTGTGGTAGAAGAGTTTAGTATATCACTAAACAAATTGTTGTATTCTACCGCGCTAGTGATAAGTTGTGGATTGTTTAGAGATCCTTTTTCAAAGTCTTGTACATAGATATATGTATAAGCACTAGGATCAGTATCATCTACCCTTAATACTCTCAAAGATATTGCAACGCTGTTAGCAGAGATAAGTTCTGGATAACCAAATGTACTATTGTTAGAATCTGCTTGAGATTTTTCAAAGACATGCATAGCCCAAATCGCACCAGAAATCATACCTTCTGAATAGTTTTCGTTATCAAAGCTGAATCCAGAGAAGCTACCAGTCTCAATAAACTCGTTAGTATTAAGCGTTGCATTGCTACCTTCTACAGCATCTTCTAAGTCAAGAGCTATAGATTGTGAAATAGCATATGCAGGGTCATAATCGTCATAAATTTTTTCGTTAATTTCTAATAAGAAATAACATTTGTCTACGGTACCTGCGTTTTGAACGTCACCACTGATTGGAGCAATACCTACAAACGCACCGTGTGTAGTGATTTTTGATTTTAGTTTACTTATAGAATAGCTTGTTTCTATTCTTGCGTCTTTTAGGTTTGTAAATACAAATCCGCCAGCATTTAAGTTACCATATTCTGTTAGTTGCAATGAAGATGTGATGTTATCTCTGTTTGCAGCAAGTAATGGGTTACCGTTTAGGTTAAGTGCAGAATAACTATTGCTAATAACACCACCGTTTGAATATACAAAACCAGCAATGTTAGCATTAGAATATAATCCGCCACCCATACGTCTACTTGCATTTGAGTCGCTTGAAGTAACAACTTGTATGTCACCTTCAACATTTGTATTTTGACTCAAAGAGTAACCACCAGTTAAGCTAGAAACAATAAATGCATCTTCTTCCCAGCCAGCTGCATAAGAACCATAGATTGCACCAGTATTGTTTGCCGCAAAACCTGCAACTTGAGTATATGTAGAACCATAAGTTGTGATTTCTATTTGACCATTTTTGAAATAACAGCTACTAATTATACCTTCGTTAGTTCCAACAAAACCGCCTATTGTACCACTACCGTTAACTCTCATTATAGTAACAGGAGCTGTATAAGCATAATCTGTCTCACCATAAGTTGTGCCATTGGTATCTCTTGGCGTAACAATTTTTACTTTGTCTCTACCAACACGGCTGTTTGTTATGCGACCATTTTCTTTGTTTTGACCTACAAAACCACCCACATTGGTAGTAACAAGCGAACCATCAATTTGTACTGAAGATTGAATATTAAATGTATAATCAATCAATGCGTGTTTCTCTACAGTTGACAATGTTGTTGGATCAACATTTGCTCCAACACCATTAACTACTGATAGTGGATAAACACTTATTACGTCACAGTTTGTGATAATACCATTATTTACTGCAGCTATACCACCAAAGTTAATTGTTTTGTAATTAGCTAAGTTTAATGGGGTCTTTTTGTTGTTATAATAAGCAACAATAACGTTTTTGATTATTGTATTGTCACTAATAGTATCGAACAATCCTAAGTTAATAGCGTTAGATACTGAACCACCAGAGTTGTCGTCATAGTTGAAGTTTTTGATTGTGATAACTTTGTTGTTACCATCTAAACTTGCTATTTTTGCTGTTATTGGAGTGTGGCTATCGATAACAATATCTGCCATCAAGATATAGTTGCCACCTTCTGACATACCATACAAATCGCTCAAAGTATAAATAGGTATAGGTCTATCAGCATTAGAATCTGCATTAACTCTAACAGTAAATTGTTTGCTAAAGTAATAAACAGCTGCTCCTACAACAGATTCTGGATTATCAGTAAATGTCAACACGCCACCGCTACCTGCATCTGTGCTTGGTGTATAGTAATAATAGAATGCAAGTTCCATCAATACTGTACCAGCTTGTGTAGAGCCAATAAGCGAAATAATTGCCTTGTCTGTAGCAACAAACGTTTTGTTAATAGAGAAAGGTAATACTAAAGAACCATCGTCAATATTAACAGTATTGCCATTAGCACGAACATATTTCCAATAAGAAATTCTTTGAGTACCACCGGTTGTCAATTGACGAGAGATTTCCATAGATTTGTTATTGATCTCTACTTGATCACCAAAACCGACAATGTTTGCCTTAAGCTCAACTGTACTAGATACTGTAAAGCTTAATACGTTGTCTATGTTAACGTTATGAATCTCTACATCATCAAGAACAACGTCAACTACTTTAATATATTTTTTAGCAGTTATTGTCTCTATTTTTCCATCAATATTGATAGTATGTGTAGCAACAATAACTATTGTGTCGCCAAGTTGAGCAGTATATGTAGTATCTATTACACCTTCTATTTCTTTATAGTTAAGTGATAGTGTATCACCTGTCAAAGTAGCTATAGAATAATGTTTATTTTCATCTGCACCTGGATCTTGTGTTCCACGATAACCATATTGAGTAATTACTATTTCTCCAGCTAAGCCATCACTTAATGCTGCAGTAACTTTAACTGTGTCACCATTAGCAGCACCTGCATTGTTAACTGAGATATAATCTTTGCTTGTAGTAATCTCAATTGTTGGCAAATTGCTTACTTCAAAATGGTGCAAGTATTCTTTTGTACGACCATCTGAGTATTGACCAATAATCTTGATATCAAACTGATCAACTACATATAGTCCAGAACTTGAAACCATTTGAACATATAAATTGCCATCAAAATCATATATTTCGTAAGTAATATTGTATGTAGCAGATGCGCTATCATAAATTTCACTTATTTTAATGTATGTTTTTCCGCCTACTTCTTTTATAGAAGGAGTAACTTTATATTCGTTAAATACTTCTACAACAGTTCCGTGATAGTTAGATAAACGCAATAGTCTAAACATTGTATCACTATCTTGTACATAGATAGATGGAGCAAAACGATAAACTTCTTTTCTGCCTTCGCCTTCTACTAAGATAGAGTTAACATTGTCAAGAACTAATTGTGCATAGTTTACATATCCTTGAGAGCCAATTGTTTGAATATAGAAACTCTCTATTCCAGAATAAACTGGTGCAGTGTTTAGCTTGAATATACCAAAACGTCCTGGGATAATTGCATTGCTTGGTTTTTCTGAGAATACAAAACCATTAGAAGTATTGTTAAGGTTTTCAAATAAATGATATGCACCTTCGATATGCAATAGCTCTTGTGGGACTATTTCTATATCGACACTTGTGTTAACTAGTTCGTTAGAACCAGCAACAAATTGCAATGAATAAGTTGAAGGTTGAGTTGTATATTCAAAGCCATCTCTTACTTCTATTGCAACATTTCCAGAATATTGATTGCTTGCATCTAGTGAGAAATAAACACCACTAATTGCTATCTTAAGTTGACCGACCAATTGGTTTATTTGATCAACATTTGTAATTCGACTACCAAATCTATCAAAAACATCATAACCAACAACAGTCACTGTACCATCAGGAGCAGTTTCTAATAAAGGTTTGTACACATAACCATTATCATCAGTTAGGTTGATTACCACGCTGTCAACTGAAGAGTCTGTAGTTAAAACAAACTTTAATTGTTGTGGCACGTATTTTGTTATTTGAATTGTATTATTTGGGACAATGTTGATGTCGGTTGCACCTGAGAAGACTTTTACATTAAATTGCAAATCACTTCTCTTAACCAAAATGACACCAGCATTTCTATCTTCGTCCGCTTCTAATCCGTGATATACGATAGGTTGAGCAATACCATCAATGTGTTGAACTACCCTTACCATTGCAGGTAAGCCTGCTGTTTCTGCATAACCATAGATGGTGTTATTAATAATTTCAAAATATGTATCGTCATCAACAACATAGTTAACTTCTAAATCTGGATAAACTACTCTATCATCACAATAGAAAGTTGGATAAAGTTTTTGAGTACCTTCTTTGCGTACAGATATGTCGTTGATAATTGGGTTGCCATCATCATCTGTACCATACAACAAACCGTCGCCTGTTAAGTTAGGGTTGGTGTATATTTGCATTGAAGTAACTTTTTGAACAACATAAATTGTTATTGAAGCTGTAACATTGGTATTAAGTCTAGCAACAAAAGTTAATGTTACTCTACCTGTACCCATAGTGATAAGTTCACCATTGTTGGTTATTTTTACTATAGTAGGGTCACTACTTGTAACAATCAAACTAACTTGTTTGATAGTTGTTGGAGTAACTGATACAGAACACAATTCTGTGATTTTGTATGTATTGTATTCTGTATCTTTATCATCACCGCTATATTTGATTATCATATTGCTATTGTCAATCTTGATAGCGTCTACGTCTGTAGGTATTGATGAAGATACAACAACTCTCATACTTGTTGGGATTAACTTAATAAACATAGCTTCAAAAGCTAATCTTGCATATACGTTATAAGTTAGTATTGGGTAACCATTGTTGATGTTGTCTGTATCTGCGGTCCAGTTGTCTCTACCATTAGCCATACTAACAGCATTTGTCTTAGTTGCAACAACTGTAGTAGAACCTGCAAACCAAGATAGTTGGTTGCCGACAAACTTAGTACCAGTTATATAAACATTGTCAATATGGTTTTGAGTGATACCTGTACCTGCAGTACCAACGATTTGTGCATAACTTACAGTTGCTACGCCGCTAGTATCTGGCCTAATTGTACCCATATAGTAACAATCTGAAATTCTAGAACCACTATCTAGATAACCTACCAAACCACCAATACTTGAAGAAACTGTAACAATTGCGTGTATTTTTAATTTTGAATAAGAATATGTTAGGGTTGTATTGTTGCCAGCATAACCGATCAAACCACCTACATAACCTTCTAGGTCATTGTTTCTTACGTCGATATCATAAGTGCCAAGTGCACCATCAACATAAGTTACTGAGTAGATATATGATACAGTACTTGCTACAGCACTACCAATTACACCACCGACTTTGTTTCTTGCTTCGATTAATACGTTAGAACCACCAGCGGTTAAGTTTTGATAATTTTCAACTCTTATAAAGCCAATTATTGATTGTTGTGCACTACCAATAGCACCACCGACCATTTCGTAAGCTGAAATCTTGCCAGAAGCTAAAGCTGTAGAAACTGTAGTCTTTCTTGAGCTAGCACCTTCGGCTTTACCAACAATACCACCGACATTGTTAAAGCCTGAGATAGTGCCAGAAGCACTAACGTTATAAACAGCAGATAAATTTGTGCTGGTCATATCGTTAGATAAATATCCAACTATACCACCAAATGCAGAACTCTTATTTTTTAATTCTGCACCATTTGGTGTGATCATTACTGAACTATCTGTACCTTGATTTTGTACAGTAGCAGTAAATACTATTTCTTGACTACCACCTTCTTGGAAAGAAGATTCGTCTATACGGTTATAGATACCATATACACCGTTGATGATATGCATATTTTGACCTGCGATACCACCAGCATTGATATATTGATATCTACTATCTCTAACAACTATAACACCATCTACATAGTTAGTGTATGGCATATATGCGTTGACAAAGTCATTGATTGTCATACCATAAACTATTAGACCGTCTTCGTCGTTGACGATAGCACCACTTTCGTATCTTTGAGTAATTGTTCTAAAGGTTGCATCAGCATAATAGTCTGCTTCTTTATCTTTAAGCTCTGCTGTAGTAAGACCTAGCGGAGAACCATCTGCAGTTTTACCTAACATTGTTGCAAAGTTAAAGATATAACCTTTGTTAAGACCTACCACACCACCAACGTTGATAAAATCAACATCGCCGGTAAGTATGTCGTTGTAACTCTCTACAATAAAGTCTTGTATCTCTACTGAGCAGTTCATAATCAAGCCATTGTTGATACCTGCAAAAGAACCAACATTGCCAACTGCTTCTGTGCCAGATACAAATATTTTTGCTACTTTTAGGTGAATATTAAATATTGCACCTGTAGAAGCAATTTCTTGGAATAGACCTACATTTGTTGCGTGTGTTGCATCTAGAGATAAGTTTTCGATTGAGTTAAATCTACTTACGTCTTCTGCACCATCAAGGCCTTTGATGTAATAATAACCATTTAGTGTACCTGAGAAAGTACTCATAGGTTTTAGGTTTACGCCTGACATATCAATATCATTGCCCAAAACATAGTGTTTTGTAGGAGCGTCACCAATTCTTGCTAGGTCATTGGCAGTGTTAACAACATAAGGGTTGTTTACTGAACCATCAGTAACGTTGATAAAGATATCTACATAAACTCTACCTGACAAAGAACCTGTCATACTGTCTTTTGAGAATACTCTTAGGTATATTTGACCAGCGTTGTCTTCGTCTGTAGGATATGTACCAGGGCTAGACTTAATCTTGTTGCCGTCTATTGTAACAAGTTTAACAGCATTATTGTCTGCATACATTACGCCTGTATGATAGTCAATAAGCACCATTTTAAATTCTTTGATATAAGCGTCTGTTGGGTCATAACTTATTGCTAGTTCGTGAGTTTCGTCTTGACGCATATTAAGAACATATCTACCTTGAACTTTTTCTAAGTTGTCGATACTGATATTTCTTATTTGTTTTGCTTTGGTAATATTAACTGTACAAACTAATGGAGTTGATGTACCAAACTCGTCTACAGTCACAACAACCATAACAGTTGCACTTGTTTGACCGTCATTTAAGAAAGCTTGGTATCTACCACGAGAAACTTCTATCAAGTTGCCGTTGTCACCGATTAGTCTGTAGGTAACTTTGCTTTCGTCAGAGTAGATTGTTGCAGTTACTGGAGAAATCAAAGCATAAATTTCGATAAATGATTGTGATTGATAATCAAAACCTAAAGAATCAGAACTGTATACGTTAACTACTGTTTGGTTAAGTTTGATACTTGAACTTGGTATAAATACATTTAGTACAAAATTGTTAACAAATGTATCTTGTACTACAGATAGATAACCATCTGCGTTTATTTCAAAGCGATAATATGTAGCAGTAACTTCGATAACTGTTTCACCTGCGGCACGTGTTACTACAACACCTGAAGAGTTGATTGTTGCAATTTGTTCTACACTTGAAGTATAAGCATAAGAAACTATACCTGAAGTGTGTGGAGCAACAACGTTATAAACGTTAAATCTACCACCAGCTTTAGCATTAACAGTAGCAAGTCTACCGTTTATGTTGTTGGTTGTTTGAGTAATAACTTGACTAGTTATTGGGTTGTCGACTCTAACAAAAACGTCTGTTACTTCTTCGACAACTTTTACTCTAATTGTTCTAGAAAAACCATTGCTTGCTACAAATGTAACATTGGTGTTTTCTGTAATTTTAAGACCTGTGATAAGGTAGTTGTTTGTATCTAATTTTTCTACATTGACAAATTCATCATCAAAAACACATTGCATATTTGATGTATCTGCGTTTTCGTTAAAAGTAAGATGAATTTTTGTTTTGTTTACATTTGCAGGAGTTGTACCTGTAAACAATTTCAAAACATATTCTCTTTGGTCTGGCTCGATACTTTCTACACCATAATTAGATTGAAGATAATATTCGTTAGAAACTATCTCAGATTGAACACCAGTTGCGCTACCATTGACATATTCTACAAATTTATCAATGATTGTTGTTATTTTTAAAGTAAATGTTTTGCCGATAGAGCTTGCAGTGGCTTTTACATAAAAAGCATTGTTGGCAAGTACATTAAATGCCCCACTAACAGGAGTTATCTCTAAGCCGTTGCTATCGCTAAACTTAAAGTAACTACTTACGTCTGTGTCACCATCTAAAACTTGAACTCTTAAATATTTGTTTTGTTCGTCTACTGCTGAGTTAGAATCAGAAGAAACGTTAAGAACTATTTTGGCGCCATATGCCATAGTAGTTTGAGTTGTTTGGTAACTATCGTATATGACAAGTGTACTATTTGCTCCATACGATGTGCCGTTTTGTTTTAGGTCGATTGATCTTGGCAAACCAGAAACATCAACTGTTATCTCTGCATCGTCTGTCAACAAATACTCCATATCGTTGGCGATGTTTTTGATTTTTATCTTAAAGTTAACGTAGCTTATACCACGTATACTCTTAGCTCTGATTTTAAACTTTTGAGTACGGGTAGTGATTTGACCGTTAACTGTAGTATAACTATCTTCGCCTAGTTGATGAGATACTTCGATAACGTTTTTGTCACCAGATATTATTGGGGTGATTTCTATCTGTTGACCAGTTTGAACTGTTATCGCAACGGTTTCGCCATAATATAGTGGAGAGTTTGAGAACAATACCATATTGGTTTTGTCATCATACGCACCGTTTAGAGATATTTGTGCGCTTTCGTAAGAAACTGTAGAAATATCTATGTCTCTTATAACGTTGATTTTTACTTCGCTACTGATGCTTGTGTTGTCAGTAGAAGTAACTTTGATTGTTAGACAGTTGTCAGGATTTAATGCTACTAGGTTGTCAGTGGCATTTGCACTAACTGTAAGCATACCATTGTTGTCGATTGATATATCGTTAGGGTTGTTTACACCATAATTGGTGATTGAGTATACAACTGCTTTTTGGTTGGTCACATAAGGGCTTTGAGGATAGAAGTTTATTTGGTTAAACAAATTAAGTGGTATAGAATGAGAAACTGCTAGGTTTTTCATTTCGCCTTGTGCATCATTAAAATCTAAACCTTGTATTGGCAAAATGACTTTTACTTTAACTTCTGCATAACGGGTATTGTTTTCTACTGACCTTGCATATAGGGTAAACATATTGTCGTAGGTAGGTTTCAAAGCTTTGACCACAACGGTTGTGCCGTCTTTTGTGTTGTTGACTTTGGTAAATTGCAACGCATCAGGATCAGAGCTAGAAAAGTACACTGACTTGTTTATCCCGCCTACACCAGAGACGGTAGCTTCAAGGTCTGTTTCTTGTCCATAGTACAGAGTTAAAACATCTCCTACTAAGTTTGGAGACGAAAGTTGAATTTTTAACTTATCGTACTTGTCTGTATTGCAGCCAAACATAAAGCCACATACAGCAATTAAAAACATTGACAATATTGCAAAAGTCTTTTTCATTTTTTTACCCTCAATTTATTATGTGAATTTGTCTAAAAATTACGCATATTATTTTAATATATATAATTATAATTTATTATACAATATACTGTCAAACAAATACACCCTAAAAAGTGGCTTTTTTACACACAAAATTAAGCTAGTTTTGTAGGTATTTTTATACAAAAAACAAGCAAAATTTTTATCATTTTTAAGCAAAATTTCAACAAAAAAAATAGGCAAAAACTTCTGCCTATTTCAACTATAAAAATGCCATAAAAACCTTGATTTTTGTCATAAATTTTGAGTAAGATTTTACTTTTTATACTTGTTTTTTGTGGCGTTGCCACCCCTAATATGTCTTAGATTAAAGTTGTTTTTTAGGAGTTTTTCTACCTTTTTATACAAGTGCAAATTAATCTTTTTTAACCTTGTAGATAGGTCATAATGAACGGTGCTTTTGCTAATACAAAAGTACTTGGCGGTTGCCCTTATTGTTGTTTTGTTTTTTAATATATATATGGCTTCGTTTTTTACTCTAAGTTCTAAATTTTGCATAATCATCTCCATAACCTGTAATAATAAAAGATATGAGATTTTTTGGTAAATTATGTCAAAATTTATAATAAAAAAACCACCCAAATCGGGTGGCAATACTAATCAAAAAACAAATTATTTTTTAACATTAGCGTCAATAAAACTTGCGATATCAGCAACAGTCTTCATACCTTCAGCTTTATCATCTGGTACACTGATACCAAATTCTTCTTCTAAAGTCATAAGCATCTCAATCATATCTAGAGAATCTGCGCCCAAATCTTCTACAATTTTAGATGTAGGCTTGATCTTTTTTGCATCTATATTTAATTGACTTGCTAGCATTGCAGTAACTTTTTCGATTGTCATATTTATCCTCCAAGGGTGAACTTTTATAACAAAAGTATATATCAATACAAAAAATTAGTAAAGCAATTTTAAGTTGTTTTTTGACTAAAATTATACAGGGCAAAAAAATAATCTTGTTTAGGTTATTTGTTGCCAAAGTTTAAATATAAGTTAGGGTCTACCTTTACGCCGTCTTTTATAACTTCAAAATGAATATGTGGTCCGTCGCCACTTTCACCCTTGGCACTAGTAGACACTTTGCCTATAACTTGACCACGCTTGACATTGTCGTTGAGTTTGACGTCAATTTCTTTATCTAAAGAAGAATAGGTTGTTACAAGACCGTCTTTGTGAGTTATAGTGACGGTTGTACCTTTTAGGTGAGTATTTTCTATACCAGTAACAGTGCCATCTAGTACTGAAACTACCTTTGTACCTTCTTTTGCACTAATATCCACGCCCTTATGCGCCTCCCATTGTTTTAGGGTAGCGTTATATTTTAGTTTAGTATTAGAATAA
>JAZUPV010000066.1:0-2374 GCA_045605365.1 Clostridia bacterium | reverse complement strand
CCTATGGAAGGTAGAGAGATTAACTTTGGTTCTAAATTAGTAGTTAGAGAAAGCCAAGTTGCAGTAGTAGTTGTTAAAGGCAAAATCGCTGACGTTTTTGAACCAGGCAACCACACTTTAACATTTGCTAACTTGCCTATCTTATCAAAACTTCTTGCTCTACCATATGGTTTCAAACAACCATTTACAGCAGAAATTTATTATGTAAACACAAAACAATTTACCAACCAAAAATGGGGCACAGCTAACCCAATCACTATGAGAGATAAAGAATTCGGCGTTGTTCGTCTTCGTGCTTATGGTAAATATGCATTTAGAGTTAGCGATGCTGGTGTGTTTTTAAAAGAACTTTTTGGAACAAACGCTTCATTTACAACTCAAGATATCAATGACTACCTACGTAGTATCATCATTGCTGGTATTTCTGATACAATCGCAGAAAGCAAAATTTCAGCAATTGACCTTGCTTGCAACCTTCTAGAATTTAACAAAGTTGCAACAAACCAAGTTAGTCAACATTTCACAAACTTAGGTCTAGCATTAAGCAACCTAGTTGTAGAAAACATCTCTTTCCCAGAAGCAGTAGAAAAAGCTATCGATACTCGTTCTTCTATGGGTGTTATGGGCGACAGTATGGATACATTTGTTAAGTATCAAGCAGCTAACGCTATGAGAGATTCTGCTAACAATGCTTCTTCTGTAGGCAACCTAGGTGTTTCTCTAGGAACTGGCGCAGTTGTTGGCGAAATGATGAAAGAAAGCCTAAAACCTACTGCACCTGCAGCAGATGCTAAGGACGAAAGATTCTGTCCAAACTGTGGTGCAAAAGTTTCTGCAAAAGCAAAATTCTGTGGAGAATGCGGTAACAAAATCGCTCCTAAAGATGCTTGCCCAAAATGCGGAGCAAAAATCTCACCTAACGCAAAATTCTGTGGAGAATGTGGCACTAAACTTAAATAATAAATTTTTAACAAACAAAAAAGTATGTCACAAATATTAGACATACTTTTTTTAATAAGGAAAATTATGAGCGAAAATATTTCAAAATGCCCCAACTGTGGTGGCGATTATAAATACAACCCAGAAAAAGGCTCTCTAGCTTGTGACAAATGTGGCAGCCAAGAGTTTATCGAAACTCTACCAGCTCCAGACAAGCAGTTTCTTACAGAAGATTCTGCTCCAGACCAAGTAGAGCAAAATGCCGATCAAGAATTAAAATGTCCAAACTGTGGCGCACCAATACCAGCAGATCAACTTATTGATACCAAGTGCCCTTTCTGTGGAACTAGTGGTATCACTGCGGTTAAAAGTTCTATGTTATACAGCCCAGATTGTATTATACCTTTTACAATCAACAACGATAGAGCTGTAGAAATATACAAACAATGGATACGCAAAAAGAAATTTGCACCTAACGACCTAAAGAAAAAATCTTCTTTAGAAAAAATCCAAGGGGTATACTATCCTTGCTGGTTGTTTGACTATCATACAGATAGCCATTATCACGGTGTCGGTGTCAATGTTACTACATATCGTGATAGCAATGGTAATACTCGTACTGTAGAAACACGTAGACGTTTTAGTGGGGACCAATCAGATGATTATATCAACCAACTAGAGCCTGCCAACAAAATGACTAACAAAAACGATATTGAGCAGTTTACTGACTTTTCACATCAACCATTTGTAAAATATGATGACAAATATCTACTAGGTTATAGCACCCTTAATGTAGATACTCCATTGTTGCAAGGTTGGGGCAATGAGCGTAGCCAAAAACAAAACGAAATCGCAAACGATATCAAACGTAAATTAGGTTTTGATAGATACGACAGTTTTAACTGTACTACCAACTTTGGCAATATAAAATGGACATATTCTTTGCTACCAATGTGGATATGCAAATTTATGTACAAAAAGAAATTATACAATTTCTTAATCAATGGCAAAACAGGCAACATCAAAGGTAAAACACCAAAATCTTTCTGGAAGATTTTCTTCTTGGTACTTGGTATTATTGGCGGCGTAGGTTTGATAGCATTTCTTATCTATTTCTTTGGTTAAGACAAAAAACTATCTATAATTATTGCAATTTGTAATCAACATAATTTATATCAAATAATATTTTTAGGAGTATAATATGGGTAACAAAATTTTAGCAGTTGTAGGTATGTGCGGTAGTGGAAAATCTGTCGCAACAGAAGTCTTTGTAAAAGCCGGTTGGCACAAGGTTTATTTTGGCGCTATCACCTTTGAAGAAATGGCTCGTAGAAATATGCCTATCAACGAAGCAAACGAAAGAAAAATCAGAGAAGAGTTTAGAGCAAGTGGCGACAAGGCTATCTATGCCAAACTTAACCAAGACAAAATCGAC
>JAZUPV010000065.1:0-14119 GCA_045605365.1 Clostridia bacterium | reverse complement strand
TTTTGATAATAAGGTCTACAGCGTCTGCACTGTACTCTTGAGCTAATTGTTCTAGGGTGTTTAAGATGTTTTGATTGGTGACAAGGTTTTTTCTATTTAGTCTTATCATCAAGATATCTCTAAACAAACTTTCAAAAATCTCAAGTATATCTGCAAAATAAGCCTTCTTTTCGTTAAGTTGATGGCTTAGTGGTAGTACTGTTGTGCTGTTTTTTAAGTTTGAGATAACATCACACACAAGGTTGTAGTTTTGCATAAAACTATCATTGCTTGCAAAGTTAAATGCTCTAGTTAGACTACCTTCACTAATAAAACTGATTGTTCTAGGGTCAACACCTTGTTGACAAAGCGGAGCGATGGCTTGTTCTATCTTTTCGCAAGACAAGGTATTTAGTCTTATTTTTTTACATCTTGAACTAATAGTTGGCAAGATGGCAGTTTCGTTAGTTACGTTTAAGATAATAAAAACGTTGTTTGGTGGGGTTTCTAGAGTTTTTAAAAGTTTGTTTTGTGCTTGTTGGTTGGCTGTAGAAAAATTGTTGAAGATATAGACTTTTTTGTCACCTTCCATAGCAACAAGAACGCTCTCGTCGATAAGTTTTTCTACGTCGCTGACATATACTTTGTCTTCTTGTGGCAAAATGATTACGTCTGGGTGTGAACCTAACTCAATCTTTTTGCAAGGTACGCACTCTCCACAAGGAGTATTGCTACTACACATAACAAGACTAGCAAACATTAAGCTAAACTCTTGCAATAACATTTGGTCGCTACTTACAAACATATAAGCGTGTGTTAGTTTGTTATTTTGTTTTTCTTGTATTAACTCGCCAAATTGTGGCAAGGTTGTTATTAACTGTTTAAAACGCATAAAGATCCTTCCGATAGTATTTTAACACAAAAAGTTAAATATCACAATTTAAATAATATTAATATTGTATTTTATAACAAAAAAAGTGAGTTTTTTTACTCACTTTTTTGATTGTCGCCTGTAGAGTTGTTTTTCTCTATTAAATCATTAGAAGCTTGCTTTTTGTGGCGAGAGATGATTCTATTAGTGCCAAGGTTTAAACTCCAATAAACTATAGATATCAAAAACACTACCCCAAGAGACGCCCATCTAATGATATGCCCTAGGTCGTTTGGTAGATGTATCGCCTTAAATATAACAAGTATATTAAATAGTACAATTATACTAATAATATTAATAAAAATTATGTTTGATGGTTTTAGTTTTGTTTGTTTCATAATTTTGCTCCTAATAGATTGTAACAAAAAACAATTTATTTTCAAAACAAAAACTAGTTGTTGTGTTTTATATAATATTGTAGATAAATTTTGCCAGTTTGCTTCATAAAGAGTTTGACACTATTTAAGGCAAAATGATATAATACTTGTGGTTAAGAAAGATATTCTTAACACAATTATTTAATGATTTTTTAAGGAGTAAAGAATGAAAGATTTTATTGAAATTCAAGACGTATGGGCAAGACAAATACTTGACTCTCGTGGCAACCCTACTCTAGAAGTAGAAGTTGTTGTAGATGGTGGCTTTGAAGGTAGAGCTGCAGTTCCATCAGGAGCATCAACTGGTTCTTTTGAAGCGGTTGAACTTAGAGACAACAAAAAAGGCTACTATATGGGCAAATCAGTAGAAACAGCTGTTAACAATGTTAACACAGAAATCGCTGATGCTGTTATCGGTATGAACGTTCTTGACCAAGTAGCAATAGATAAAGCTATGATCGAACTAGATGGCACACCAAACAAAGGTAGACTTGGTGCAAATGCTATACTAGGTGTATCACTTGCTTGTGCAAAAGCAGCTGCTAATGCAGTTGGCCTACCACTATACAACTATATTGGTGGTTGCAATGCTAGTACATTACCTGTACCTATGATGAACATCTTAAACGGTGGCAAACACGCTGACAACAGTGTTAACGTTCAAGAATTTATGATTATGCCAGTTGGTGCAAAATCATTTACAGAATGCCTAAGAATGTGTGCTGAAGTTTTCCATAACTTAAAAAGTGTTCTTAAAGCAAAAGGTTATGCAACTGCGGTTGGTGACGAAGGCGGTTTTGCTCCAAACCTAAAAAGCGATGAAGAAGCTCTTCAAAGCATAGTAGAAGCTATCGAAAAAGCTGGTTACAAACCAGGCGAAGATTTCTGTATAGCTATTGACGCTGCTGCTACAGAAATGTACGAAGAAGCTAAGAAAATTGGTCACGAAGGCAACTACTTCTTCTGGAAGACAGGCGAAGAATTTACTTGTGACGAGATGATTTCTTACTGGGAGAAAATGGCAGAAAAATACCCTATCATTTCTCTTGAAGATGGTCTTGCTGAAGAAGATTGGGACGGCTGGAGAAAAATTACTGAAAGACTTGGTAAGAAAATTCAACTTGTTGGTGATGACCTATTTGTTACTAACACTCAAAGACTTGAAAAAGGTATAGATCTAGGCGTATCTAACTCAATCTTAATCAAACTTAACCAAATCGGTACTTTGACAGAAACTCTAGAAGCTATCCAAATGGCTAACCGTGCTGGTTATACTGCAGTAGTTTCTCACAGAAGTGGCGAAACAGAAGATACAACTATCGCAGACTTGTCAGTAGCACTTAACGCTGGTCAAATCAAAACCGGTGCTCCTTCAAGAACTGACCGTGTTGCAAAATACAATCAACTTATCAGAATTGAAGAAGAACTTGATTCTAGCGCTAAATACCTTGGCAAAAAAACATTCTTTAACCTAAAATAATAATAGATTAAAAAATTAAAAGAGATGTGTTAAGCATCTCTTTTTTTTTATACCGCTCTTGACCTATACAAAAAATATGATATAATATATACAATAAACAATATGATTTTTGTTTAGGAGAAATAATGAACGATTATTTAGAGTATTATACACTAGACCAAATAAAAGAGTTGTTTAATTTTCAAACGTTTACACCTTTTGAAGACCCACAAGATAGACGTAGCGTAAGAAACTTAACTTATCTTATTTGTAGAGAAAAGCCAGAGTTGTATAGCGAAGGTATGAAACAATCTCGCAAAAAGTCTAAAGATGACGCTATCGAAATATATGTACCTATAGACGAAGAAACTTATGCTTGTATTGCTTATGCGGACTTTCACTATGAAAAAATAAAAAATGATAGTGATATGATAAGGCTATTCCCTGACAAATTAGAAACAGAACAACTAAAACTAGACTATATCTTTACTGCAGAACCATACCGTGGGCTTGGACTTGCTAGTATGATGATAGCTATGATGCAAGACGAATGTAGATTAAGAAATATACCTATATTTAGACTAGACTCGCTAAAAGACTATGTCTTTGACGAAGATGGGGTTGTAGACAAAAACGACGCAATGTATAGAGCAAAGGGTTTTATTGAGATACCTGGTGACTACACCAAAGAAAACGTAAGACCTAAATTTATGCTAATAACTCAAGTAGCTTCTGCTCAAGAAATTGCACAAGACTCTCGTTATACACAACTAGACCCAAACGCAAGTGTCGACTATCAACAAGCCTATGCCGAAGAAGACGGTCAAATAATATCTTTTGAAGATGAAGACTTTATAGAATATCCAAGTAGATGCCGTGACGACATAAGCACTTTGATCGACGACGAAGAAGAAACAGAACAAGTGCCTGCCCCAAAACTACCAGAACAGTAAAACAAAAAAACTCTAAGATAATTCTTAGAGTTTTTTATTTTTGTTAAATCAAAGGTATGATAATACCAAATAGAACTACTAACAAACATACAATGTACAAAACTTTCCATACGGTAGGTTTGCCATCAACATAACGCCAAGCAAGTATAGTAACAACACCTACCATAATAGCAGTTGCAAAACCTTGCAAAGCACCTATCAAAGCAGAGTTAACACCTATCAATGACAAAACCATACTTATTAGATAAAGTACAGCTACTGCCACTATTGTATAAAAAGATATTTTGTTAAGGCTCCATACTGTAGTGGTGTTTTTTGAAGAAGAAGAAGTTTTTGTAGTAGATTTTGTTGTTGTAGTTGTAGATTTTTTGTTTGATGATTTTGTTGGCATAATAATTTTCTCCTTATATTTATATTTTATACTTTAGTATAATTATTGTTTTTTAAGTTATTAAGCAAATCTTGTATGGCTCTACCACGGTGAGAAACAGAATTTTTCTCTTCTGGAGTACAAAGACCAAAACATTTGTTAAGGTCACTACTCAAAAACAAACAGTCAAAGCCAAAAGACTTGTCGCCTGTCTCTTCTGTCAAGATTGTGCCGTCTACTTTGCCACTACCTGTATAACAATTTTTGTCTTTGTCTAGCATAACTATAGAACACATAAAATATGCAGAGCGGTCGGCAACACCATTTAGTTCTTGCAACAACTTGGCACGGTTGTTGGTGTCGTTGTGGTCACCAGAATATCTAGCGCTATATACACCGGGAGCACCGTTAAGAGCATTGACACATAGACCACTATCGTCTGCTATGACAAAATAGTCTAGGTTTTTTAGGTCGAGATATTCTCTTAAAGCAAGGGCTTTTATCATAGCGTTTTGATAAAATGTAGTGCCAGTTTCTTCTACATCTTGACAAAAACCAACTTCTGCCATAGGGACTATGTTATAATCGGTAAATATCTCTTTAAATTCTTTTATCTTATGTTTGTTTGCAGAAGCTAAAACTATTGTTTGCATAATAATTCTCCTAAAAATATTTTAGCATTTTAAGTATATTTAGACAACAAAAAAAAGGCGGCAAAAGTGCCGTCTTTTTTATTATGCGATAGAAATTTTTAGAACTTTTAGTCTAATGATACTGTTAGTATCTGGCAAAGTAACAACTACTTCTTCGCCAACTTTTTTGCCTAACAATGCTTGACCTACTGGGCTCTCGTTAGAGATAAGACCACGTGATGGGTCACTTTCGGTAGAACCTGTGATTTGATACTCAAACTCGTCGTCAAATTCTAGGTCTTTTAGTTTAACACGGCAACCAGCAGTAACTTTAGATGTGTCGATGTTCTTTTTGTTGATGATTTTTGCAAATCTTAGTTTATTTTCAATTTCTTCAATTTCAGCTTCTACATGAGCTTGTTCTTCTTTAGCTGCATCATATTCTGAGTTTTCACTTAAGTCGCCAAACTCTCTTGCGATACCGATTTTTTTAGAAACTTCTACTCTCTTTTCTGATTTTAGGTAGTTTAACTTTTGTTCAAGTTGTTTGTAACCTTCTGGGGTTAAGTAAATTTCGTTTTCCATTATAAAGCCCTCCATGCAATGAAAACCTGTCTAAACTTTATAGACAGTAAAAATAAAAGTATTACAACGGGTGTAATACATTTGTTTTTTATTATACCTGCAACATTATATACACATTTTGTTAAGTTGTCAACTGTTTTTTATGCTGTACTCAAGTTAATTTTTTTGTTAACTTGTATTATTATATTAAAAAAATAAAAAAAGTTGCATAAAATTTTACTTATTTTTATATTTTTGTTAAAATAACTCTCAGGAGAATTATTATGGTAAGAATATGGGCAAAGATATTGAGAGAAGAAAAAATCTTAAAAGATATGATATACGAACAGCCTGAAGCTTTTGACATAGATAACTTTCAGACCTATATGGAGGATATGTGTGGAGAGCTAGATATTGCTACGCCGATAGTTTTGACAAAACATATCAAGCATTATGTTTGTTTTAACAATGCGGTATTTTTGCCAAGTGACTTTGCAGAAAGTGTAGACTTTGATAAGTTAGTAATAGAAGAAGCAAGTCTATAATACATAAAAATAAATTTATAAAATAAAAAACCTACTAAGATATAGTAGGTTTTATTTTTTTTATAATAATATTAGTCGTTAAGGGTCTCAAATAGATTGTATAAAACATCATTGAATCTTTCTGGAGCGTATAGGGCTGCTTCCATAGATAGGTCGATGATTTTGTTATTTTTGATACCGATAGCTCTATTGTATCTGCCTGCTACCAAAAGTTCGATAGCTTTTACCCCAAACTCTAGTGCTAACATACGGTCTCTAACTGATGGTGCTCCACCACGTTGGATATAACCTAGAACGTCAGTTTTTGTTTCTACACCGGTTTCGGTTTGGATACGTTTGGCAAGTTCTTGTATATCAATTAGATTTTCTGCGACAACTATTGTTGGACTCAAAATGCCACGTTCTCTACAAGTTTTTACCTTTTCGATAATTTGCTCAGTAGTGATAGGTTTTTCTGGGATAACAACTACGTCACAAGCGCAAGCTGCTGCACTATACAATGCTATATCTCCACAGTGTCTACCCATAACTTCAATAACAGAACAACGGTCTAGAGCTGACATAGTTTGTTTTACACTCTCGATAGCATTAGCTGCAATATTAACCGCACTATCAAAACCAAGTGAGTTGTCTGTATAGTCTAGGTCGTTGTCGATAGTTGCAGGGATTGCGATAGTCTTGACACCAAGTTCGTTTAGCTCCATAACACCCCTAAAAGAGCCATCTCCACCAATAACGATAAGGGCGTCGATTTCGTGCTTTTTAAGGTTGTCGACAGCTTTGTTTTGACCTTCTAAAGTCATAAATTCTTTGCTGCGGGCAGATTTTAGAACGGTGCCGCCTAAGTGAGATATGTTGCGAACGTCGTCATAAGAGATTGGTTCTATCTTATCGTCGATAAGACCTTGATAACCATTACGAACAGCATATACGTTGATATAGTTAAAACTTGCAAATTTAACTATTATATTGACACAAGCATTCATACCTTGGCTATCGCCACCGCTAGTTAATATAGCTATATTTTTTATCATTGAGATTGCTCCTTACATAAACTTTATACATTCTTCATCTATTATACCATTAATTTCGTTTAAAAGATAGTTATTTACATTAACTTTAAAGCTATATTTGAAGGCTTTGCCAGTTTTTTCGCATTTTACTACTACTGGATTTTGACCGATATAGTTTTTTAGGACCTTTTCTATCTTTTCTTTGATTAAGGTATTGGTAGTGTCGTATTTTAGATAAAGTGTTTTTGGTGGTTCTGGTTTTGATTCTACTTCTGGCTCAGGCTCAGGTTCTTGTGGGCCTGTTTGACCTTCCCAGAAAGAAAGTTTTTCTGGCATAACGATAGGTTCTTTGCCGTCTTGCATAGAAAGTTTGCCAATGACACTAACAAGTGCATCTTCTTTGATTTTTTCTTTATACTTGGCAAAGATATTTGGGAACATCATAACGTCTATTGTTCCGTACAAGTCTTCTATCTTAACAACAGCCATTTCTTTATTGCCGTTTTTGGTGTATAGTTTGCGGACTTCGCTAATAATACCACCACAAGTTACCGCCATATCGTGGACAAGACCGTTGGTGTTTTCGTGAGATTCTTCTCCAAGGTCGTCTTCTAACATTTCTTCTTCGCCATCTTGATATTTTTTAGGTAACATTGAAGAATTTAGATTAAAACCGTTAAGTTTATCTATATAATTGTCTAATGGATGACCTGAGATATATACACCAACAACGTCTTTTTCAAACTTTAGTTTTGTTTGGTCGGTATATTCTTTTATGTTAGGATATTCTACCTTGTCGATTTCTTTAGCGGCAGAAATATTATCAAACAAACTAAACTGCCCTGTGGCACGGTTTTTCTTATCTTTTGAGATACGGTCTACGATAATATCGTACACACTCATAAGTTGTGAACGGTGTTGACCAAAACAGTCAAAAGCACCACTTAAAATCATAGCTTCTAGACAACGTTTGTTGATACCACCTGATTCTTGACGGCTGATAAAGTCATACAAGTCTTTGTACTCGCCGTTTTTGTTACGTTCTTCTATAACGGCGTCGATAACACTAACGCCTACGTTTTTTAATGCGGCTAGACCAAAACGAAGTTTGCCATCTTCTACACTAAAGTAAGTTTCACTCTTGTTAATGTCTGGTTTTAAGACTTCAATCTTTTGTTCTTTGGCGTAGATAACATATTTTTTTACTTCGTCGGCGTTGGTGATACGGTTGTTAAGAACCGCCGCCAAAAACTCTACTGGATAGTAGCATTTTAGATAAGCGGTTTGGTAAGCTAGATAGCCGTATGCTGCTGCGTGTGATTTGTTAAAGGCGTATTTTGCAAAGTTTTCCATATCGGCAAAGACTTTACGTGCGACGTCTTCTGATACACCAAGTGCAAGTGCCCCTGGGATACTCTTTTTGCCTTCTGGGTCTTTCCAGCCGTAGATAAACTTCTCTCTTTCGGCAGCCATTTTTTCGACTTTTTTCTTACCCATAATTCTACGAACGTTGTCCGCTTGACCTAGAGTATAACCGCCCATAACCTGAACGATTTTCATAACTTGCTCTTGGTATACGATAATACCATAGGTAGCCTTAAGTATAGGCTCTAGACAAGGGTGGTCATAGACTATTTTGTCTGGGTTATGTTTGTTTTCTACATATTGGTCGATATATTGCATAGGACCCGGACGATATAGTGAGATACCTGCTATGATATCTTCTAGACTGGTTGGACGAAGGTTTTTCATAAAGCGTTGAAAGCCTTCACTTTCAAGCTGAAATATGGTAACTGTATTGCCTGTACTTATAAGGTTGTATACGTTAGGGTCGTCATAGTCCATATTATAAAAGTCTATATCTACCCCGTGGATACGTTTGATAAGTTTAAGTGCTTTGTCAATATCGGTAAGAGTACGCAACCCTAAGAAGTCCATCTTAAGTAGACCTAAGTCTTCTAGCTCGATCATTGAGTATTGGGTGGCGATTTCGTCGCCGTTGCGTGCTAGTGGTACAAATGTATCAACTGGCTCTGGGGCTATAAGTATACCGCAGGCGTGAGTTGAAGTCTGTCTAGGTGTACCTTCGAGTTTGATACTGATATCTATAACTTGACGAGTTTTTTCGTCTTCGTCATATATTTTGCGAAGTTCTGGTATAATGAACTTTTCGTTTTCTTCTTTGCCGGTTGTACCAAAATAATATTTTAGTACAGGTGGTTTTTTGATGCCGTCAGGTAATTTGTTAGGTATAGCCTTACAAATTTTGTCTACTTCTGGCAGTGGCAAACGCATAACACGACCAACGTCACGAATGGCGTTTTTGGCAGCCATTGTACCAAAAGTACCAATATAGGCTACGTTTTCTGGGTGGTATTTGCGCTTGGCGTATTCGATAACTTCTTCACGACGGTCATAACAAAAGTCTACGTCGAAGTCGGGCATTGATACCCTTTCTCTATGGATAAATCTCTCAAACAGCAAGTCGTACTTGATAGGGTCAACGGCTGTGATACCTGTAGTATATGCAACTATACTACCCGCACCAGAACCACGCCCTGGACCTACTGGTATGTTGTTTTGTTTTGCGTAGTTGATATAATCCCAAACAACCAAGAAGTACTCAACGAAGCCTTGCTCGTTGATAATAGAAAGCTCTTCTTCTACACGTTGTTTTATTTCTGGGGTGATAACTTTATACTTTTTATAAAGACCATCATAGCATAGTTTTGTAAGATACTCTGAAGTAGTCATACCATCAGGTGCGGTATAAACTGGGATAAAGTTTTCGTTATTTCTAAGCGAAGTACCTTCTGGCATATTTGGTACTTCTTTGTGACTTTTCGCTTTTAGTGTGACAAAACACTTATCAGCTATCTCTTGGGTAGCATCTAGAGCTTCTGGATAAGCGCCTAAGACCTGCTCCATCTCTTCACGGGTTTTTATATAAAACTCGTCTGTATCAAATTTTAGACGGTTTGGGTCGTCTAGATACTTGCCCATTTGGACGCACATCAAAACGTCTTGCAAGATGGCATCTTCTTTGTTAATATAGTGAGCGTCATTGGTAGCGACGGTTTTGACACCGATTTTTTTAGCTAGTTGGTTGAGTGGTTCTAATATTTCTAACTGGTCAGCAAGACCGTGATTTTGAAGTTCTATATAGAAATCGCCCGGCGCAAACATATCACGAAGGCGTATGGCTAGTTTTTCGGCTTCGTCATAGCGACGTTGCAAAAGTAATTGTGGTATGTGCCCTGCAAGACACGCAGATAGACATATTAGACCTTCTGAGTGTTGTTGCAATACTTCGTAGTCGATACGTGGTTTGTAATAAAAACCTTCTCTACAAGCAATAGCATTTAGTTTTAATAAGTTAGCATAACCTGCATTGTTTTTTGCTATTAATATAATATGCCCTGCGTCGACTTTGCCTTGCTTGTTAAATCTATCGTGTGCTATATAAAACTCACAACCAATGATAGGTTTGATACCGTTGCGATAACATTCTGCATAAAAAACCAATGCGCCTGCCATATTGCCGTGGTCGGTAATTGCTACGGCATTTTCGCCACGCTCTTTGACAACTTCGACAAGTTTTTTTATACGGGCTATACCGTCTAGCAAACTATACTCTGTATGTACATGCAAGTGCACAAAGTTTTTCATAAGTTACTCCTTGGATAAAATTATTTGATGTCTTTGGCTATAGACATAATTTTGCGAAATTTGTGATTGATACCACTTTTTGTTATAGGTTCTTTAGTAAGTTTTGTCAAATTTTCTAAACTCTCTTCTGGATTGTCTAGACGTAGTTGACATATTTCTCTAAGCCCTTCGGGCAAAGTTTCTAAACCTTGCTTGTTTTTTATTTTGTTAATAGCTTCTAGCTGTTTCATACTGGCATTGACTGTTTTTGTAATGTTGGCGTTGATACAGTTGTTTTGTCTATTAACCATATTGCGTACTTGACGCAAGGTAATTTCGTTTTGAAGTGTAAGTACACCTTTAAACGCCCCAATAAGAGCTAATAGGTCGCTTATTTGTTCGGCTTCTTTGATATACAAAACAAAGACCTTTTTGCGATAAGTTTTTTTGCTGTTGATACCTTGACTAAATAACAAAGCAGAAAAGTCTTTTGCAAAGACTTCGTTAGCAAAGACAAATTCTAACTGGTACCCGCTAAAAGTACGAACGGGTCTTTCAAGCTCTTTGTTGATAATGATGTTGCTAGTAGAACTAGTCAAAAACACACCTTTGATATAAGACACTGCACAACAAGGACTCTCGATAATGTGCTCGTCTATGCCTTGGATAAGTTCAAAGATACCTTCGCTATTTATCTTGGCAAGACCACAATCAAACAAAACTTGTCTTGAGCAGTTGGCAGGTATATTGATAAGATATCTGGTTGTTTTGTTAATGTTTGTTTCTTCGTCTTCTTCTATATCGGCTTGTTCTCCATAAAGACGCTTTAGCGAATCGTTAACAATGTTGTAGATATCTTTTATATCGGTTTTGATTTGGATAAAGGTTTGTCCGTTTTTTATACTTAACTCGCCTGCAGAATGTATAATGGCTGATAGTTGTGCCATTTTGCAACATTCATTTTCGCATAGGGCGTTAAGTACTTCTTTTTTTGCGTCAGTAGTAAATGACATTAAATTTCTTCCTTTCTGTTGTATCTTTTGAACTTAGGTAATTTGTCTAAGTTGGCTACGTTTTGTGGTGGTATGTTAAAAGTTGTTATAGCTTTTCTTGGTTTGTTAAAGTCGGCGATTCTGTCTATACCGTGCGCATCAGAACCAGCTATAAACATAACACCCATTTTTACTAACTCGTCAATCTCTTGTTGGGTATAGTTGAGACGCTTGCCGTTTAGTTCTAACATTGTACCACGTTTAACAGCAGCTTGTCCTACTTTTATGATATCAATTTTTGCACCGACATTTGGGTGAGAAATAATATCTATGTCATAATTGTTGATAGCGTTGATGTAAGCTTGGGTGTTGCGTTCGATTAGTTTTTTTGAATAACCAAAGATTTTGGCAAACATATTGGCAAAACTCCACTTAAAAGACTCTTTGATACTAGTGGCTCTTGCCATTGGGTGATAACCGCATACAACTATGTCTAAAGCAGAATAGTCTTCTTGGTTGATATCGACATCACCCTTAGAAGAAATAATATTTGCTTCTACACCAATAAGTATACGTATATTATATTTTTTTTCAAGTTCTTGTACTTGGCTATGCATAAGGGCAATTTTGTTGCGATATGTACAGTACAACTTGTGACCAAAGCCGTGGTCTGTGATTGCGATTTCTTTTAGACCGAGTTCGCTTGCTTGTCTTACATTATCTTCTAAAGTGCCAGTGGCGTGTTTGCCTAAAGTGCCCTTGCGTTTACTAAATATTGTATGAGTATGATAATCACCTAAAAAAGCCATCTTTGTCTCCTACACAAATTATCTCATTATGTAGTATTATACCAAACTTTTTGTAAATAGTCTTTTTTATTTTGCAAATTATTTTAAAAACTTGCTTACTTTTTGCATTTTGCAAGTTAACAATAAAGCCACAATGCTTGGTAGAGACTTGTGCATCACCTATTTTTAAGCCTTTTAGGTTAGATTTTTCTATCAAGATAGGTACTGGGCAATTATCTACCCTTTTAAAAACACTGCCCGCACTGGGATATTCGTATGGTTGCAAAGATTTCTTTTTGTTAAAGTTGTCAAGGCAATGTTTGAAAATATCAACATTATTAACTCTAGTTAGTTTAAGTACGACTTTTGTTATAATGTACTTTTTATCTTTAAAAAAGCTCGTTCTATACCCAAACTCAAGAGCGTTATTAAATTTTGTATACTCTTTGTAACCATCAGTATAAGTCACACTATGTATAACGTAGCTTATCTCACCGCCAAAACACCCTGCATTCATAACAACAGCCCCTGCAAGGCTACCCGGTATACCATAAGACCACTCTAGACCTGACAAGTTGTTGTCTGCGGCAATTTTGTTAAGCAAAAATAAAGAAACTGCTCCACCACATACAAGATAATCATCTTTGACAGACACTTGCATAAACTTTGTCCCTAAAGATATAAATGCCATATTGAGTTTTTTGTCGCTAATTAGTAAGTTAGACCCCTTACCTATACAAAACCACTTGATACCAAGCAAATCACATAGCTTTATAACTTGCAAAAGCGCCAAACTTGAGTTGACCACAATGTACAATCTAACAACACCACCTATCTTAAAAGTAGTGAGACTTTTTGTACAATAATTTTTGTAGACTTGAATGTCATTGTTTTTGGTCAACATACTATATAATTTGTCAAATTTATTCATAAACACCTTTTAAATGCCTAAATTACGGCGAGAATTGGCTTTATTGTTGTCTAAAACTTGTTTTGAAGCAAATACACTAACGGACGTTAGCGGCTTTTTTAGGGCTTTTTCAAAGTCACAAAAGTCATCTTCTGCATTATATATAGACATATCTAACACACTAAACATATTGATATTTTTTATTTTACTTTGGCAAGATTGACCAAGTATATGTTCTACAAAATCAAAAGCGATTTTACTTTTTGGTTTTTCTATATTTTTTATTACACCAAAATATTGTACAAGGTCACTATACCCACCAAGATAATTATAAACACAAGCGTCTAGTTTGCCGTTTTGAGTTCTGTTGATGCATCTTACGACATCTCGTTGAGTACCAACCAAACTCACCGCCCCACCAGCAACAAAACTCTCATACGACTGATATGTAGTATAGTCATTGTCAAAAAAGCCTTCTTTGTTGCCAACGACACTATTTGTTAATAGCACCCTTGCAATATCACAATATGTATTGTTAGCAAACAAAACAGATGGTATGGTGCGTTTGTTATATTTATAATTGTTGTCAAACAAACTGTCTAACAAGGTTTGGCTATTATTCTCTTTTAGTTTAGTTTGGTTGGTTATAACAGCATACCCACCGAGCATATAAGGTAGTGCTAGTTGATTTTTGTTTACCTTGCCATACTGTAACAAATCTTTTCTTATACCATAGTCGTCTCTAAACGGTTGAAGCAAACTCGAAAACAACTCCCCACTACCTACACCAAAAGACACCATATCGGGCAAGGTGTTGTTTTTTAAATTTAACTTGGCTTGGTCTAAGGTCAAAATTTTTGTCACGACAAAACAACCTTGATTTGTCTTATTAAACTCTACTGCCTGATTTTGCAAAAATTTGCTTCTGCTAAAAGACCCGCCTTCAAAAGTTTCTATG
>JAZUPV010000064.1:0-29192 GCA_045605365.1 Clostridia bacterium | reverse complement strand
AAACCTGTTACACTTATATCACCTTGTTTGTAGTCTACACTTAACAAGCTTTTAACGGCGTCTTTGCCATAAACTACAAAGATAGCTTCTGTCAAGTCCAAACCTTGTGTTTGATAGATGGTTCTACTATCTGCTATGTATTTAAATGCGATATTTGGGTTTGCTAAGATAAACCTTGAGATGATGTTGGTTATATAATTTTCTTCTACCTTGTCGCTTTTTAAAAACTTTGCTCTAGCTGGCGTATTAAAAAATAAATTGTTAACACTGATATATGTGCCGTCAGGTGTACCTTTTTGGACAGGTTTTGATATTTTGCCACCTTCGACATAGATTTCTCCACCGTGGTCACAATCTTTGGTTTTTGACAATAGTGTCACTTGGCTAACAGATGCAATACTAGCAAGAGCTTCACCCCTAAACCCAAGGGTCGAAATGCTGTCTAGGTCGTCAACTGTGGCGATTTTGCTAGTGGCGTGTGGCAAGAAAGCTTTTGTCAAATCATCAAAGTCTATACCTTTGCCGTTGTCGCTAACTTTAATACTTTTTGTGCCACCATTTTGTATCTCTACAACGATGTGTGTTGCACCAGCATCTATACTGTTTTCGACAAGTTCTTTTACTATAGAAGATGGGCGCTCTACAACTTCACCAGCTGCAATGCGGTTATATATAGAACTGTCAAGAACGTTTATCTTTGACATAGATTACTCCTTTTTTGCTTTTTGTACTAAGTCGTTTAAAATCTCAAATGCTACTATTGGAGAAACGGTATTCATATTAGTTTCTTGTAGTATTGAGATAATTTCTTTGTAATCAGTAGTATCGACTGGTTGAGTTGTATTGTCTTTAAACAACTTGCTGTCTTTGCATAAATCGTTTTCTTCAAGAGCGTGTAATATTTCTTTAGCTCGTTTTATAACGTTGTTGTTGATACCTGCCAAAGACGCTACTTGTATACCAAAACTTTTGTTTGCTCCACCACGAACTATTTTTCTTAAGAAGATAACTTGGTCGTTAAACTCTTTGACTGATATACGGTAGTTTTTTACACCGTCAAGTTGACCTTCTAGGTCGGCAATTTCGTGATAGTGCGTTGCAAAAAGTGTTTTTGCTTGGATATTGTTGGTGATATATTCTAACACAGCCCAAGCTATACTTAGACCGTCATAAGTAGATGTACCACGACCAACTTCGTCTAAAATCAAAAGGCTATCTTTTGTGGCGTTGTTGATGATGTTGGCTACTTCTATCATCTCTACCATAAAGGTACTTTGACCATATGCAAGGTCATCTGTTGCACCTATACGTGTAAAGATACGGTCGGTTATACTGATTTCTGCTTGTTTTGCTGGTACAAAACTACCAATATGTGCTAGTAGAGTTATAACTGCTATTTGGCGCATATATGTACTTTTACCAGCCATATTAGGACCAGTTATTATCAAAGTACGGTCTTGATTGGTATCTAAGAAACAATCATTTGGTATAAACTGTTCATCTTTAAGCAAAGCTTCTACTACCGGGTGTCTACCTTCTTTGATATTGATTGTTTTTATAGAGTTGTTAATGGTTGGTTTGACATAGTTATGTTTAATAGCAACTTGTGCTAAAGAACACAAACAGTCTAGAGTTGCAATATCTAGAGAGATTTGTTGCAAGTCAGATACTAGAGTTTGCATATATTCTTTGGCTTGGTTGTAGATTTGTTGTTCTAGTTTGATAGACAAATCTTCTGCATTTAGTATTTTTTCTTCGATTTGTTTTAACTCTTCGGTTATATATCTTTCGTGGTTGGCTACTGTTTGTCTACGTTGATATCTAAAAGGTATTTGGTCTTGTTGAGCTTTGCTTACTTCTATATAATAACCAAAAACTCTTGTATACCCTACTTTAAGGTTTTTTATGCCGGTTTGTTCTCTCTCGGTTGCTTCTAGTGCGGCAAGCCATTTTTGACCTTCGATACCGATATTTTTTAGTTGGTCTAATTCTTGGTTAAAGCCATTTTTTATAAATCCGCCGCCAGAGATAATGTTAGGTGCATCTTCGTCTATGGCTTTGTCTAAAAATGTTGTTAGCTCGTTTATTTTGTCTACGTCTATTAATAGACTAGATGCTATGTTGCTCTTTAAATTACGTACCAAGTGATAGACATCTGGTAGGTTTATTAAAGAGTTTTTTAACATTAGACAATCTCTAGGCATAATGCTACCATAAGAAATTTTGCCAGTAAGACGTTGTATGTCGCTGATATTATTGATAACGGTTGTTATGTCGTTAAGAACGATTGGATTATTGACAAGTTCTTCTACTGCTTGCAATCTGTCATTAATTTTTGTTTCGTTGGTTAATGGTTGTAATACCCAGTTGCGTAAAAGTCTTGCGCCCATACTGGTCTTGGTATTGTCAAGAAGCCATAGTATAGAACCTTTTTTCTTTTGGTCTCTGATAGTCTCGGTTAACTCTAGGTTGCGACAAGTAGATATATCCATATATAGATAGTCAGAGTTTTTTTCTACAGATATTTTGTTAATGCTATTAAGAGTACGCTTTTGAGTCTCTAAAATATACTTTATAAGCGCACCGCTAGCACATATAGCGTTGTCTAACTTTGCAAAGTCAAAACCTACTAATGTAGCTATGTTTAACTGTTTTTTGATAGTGTCGCAAGCTGTGTCATAGTCATAGGCATATTCAAAATAAGTTTGAAACTTTGGCATAATGTTAAGTTTGACACAGGCAAGGTTTGATGATATTTGTAGGGTTTCTTCGTTGCAGATAATTTCTGAAGGTCTAATTCTTACAAGTATATCATTAAGAGCGTTAATGCCATCTTGACTAAATTCTGACACTACAAACTCGCCTGTTGTAATATCACAGTATGCTATACCAAGGTTTGTCTTTTGTTTGTATACACTTGCTATGTAGTTATTTTTCTTTTCGTCAAGCATAGAGTTTTCGATAACTGTACCTGGTGTTATAACTCTAATAACGTCACGCGCAACAATCTTGCCTTGTTCTGGAGTTGTTAATTGCTCGCATATGGCTACTTTATAACCATTGTCGATAAGTTTTGCGATATATGTCTCTACTGCGTGATATGGTACGCCACACATTGGAGCACGTTCTTCTAAGCCGCAGTTTCTGCCTGTAAGGGTCAAATCTAAAACTTTTGAAGCTGTTATCGCATCATCAAAAAACATCTCATAAAAGTCACCTAAACGGTAAAATAGCAAACAATCTTTGTATTGTTCTTTTGTTTGCATATATTGTTGCATCATTGGTGAAAGTGCCATTTGATTAAATCCTTTTGTAAATTATTTGACAATATTGCCAACAAGTTTGTTGTTAACAATCTTGCCTATTTGTACATTATAAAACTCACCCAAAACAACTTCTGGGTTAGATATTTCTACGGTTTTGCCGCAGTCAGTTTTGCCGATAAATTTATCTTTAACTTTGTCGGTTATAAGTACTTCGACAACTTGACCTTGCATTGCTTGAGTTATCTCTTTGCTAATAGATCTTTCTAGTGCCAAAATTTTGTTTACACGTTCGTGTTTTATTGCGCTAGAGATTTGACCGTCCATTTTTTCTGCTATGGTGCCGCTACGTTTTGAGTACATAAAAGCAAATAAACTAGTATAGCGGACATATTCTATAAGCTTATATGTCTGCATAAAGTCTTCTTCAGTTTCGCCAGGGAAACCAACAATAATGTCAGTTGTTAGGTTAACTTGTGGGATAGCCGCTTTTATCTTATCAATAAGTTGATAATAATGTTCTGCGGTATAATGTCTATTCATACTGGTTAATATTTGTGTACTACCAGACTGAACAGGCAAATGAATAGTTTTGCTTATTTTTGGTTCACGTGCGATAACCTGTATAACTTCGTCAGTAAGGTCTTTTGGATGAGATGTCAAAAACTTAATTCTAAAATCCCCTTCTATCTTGCAAAGTTGAGACAAGAGATTAGCAAAGTTAACATCTTTGTCTTCAATATCATTGCCGTAAGAATTGACATTTTGACCAAGCAAGGTAATAGTCTTGTAACCGTGATTTTGAACAAGGTCAGTTACTTCTAAGATAATATCTTGCATCTTGCGGCTACGTTCTCTACCACGGACATAAGGTACTATACAGTATGTGCAGAAGTTGTTGCAACCGTACATAATGTTTACCCAAGCATTGTAGTTGCTTGTACGATAAACAGGAGTGTTTTCTACTATTTGTTGTTCTTTGCTCCATACTTGATAAACTTTTTTGCTGGTGTTTATGTGTTCTTTTAAATATTCTTCAAACATATGTAGGTTGTGAGTGCCAAAGACAATATTGACAAAAGGAAATTTCTTTTTGATATTGTCAGCCACACCTTCTTGTTGAGACATACAGCCACATACTGCAATAATTAGGTCTGGGCGTTGTTTTTTTAAACCCTTTAGGTCACCAATATTGCCATAAATTTTTTGTTCTGCTGTTTCTCTAATGCAGCAAGTATTAAAGACAATAACATTTGCCTTTTTTGTATCTTCTGTTGATTTATAACCTAACTTTTCTAGCATGCCAGCGAGTTTTTCTGACTCGTGAATATTCATTTGGCAGCCGTAGGTATTTATTAAATAAAACTTTTCATCCATAATAACAACATTATATATTTTTTTTATAACTTTTTCAACTTAATAAATAAAAATTTAGTAATATTATTTAATAATATTAAGATAATAAAATATATGAATCAATCTAGTTTGTCTAAGTTAAAGAAATTTATATTAGTTTTTACTATAGTTTTATTGATTTTTGTTAGTCTTTTTATAATGTTTGACAACGGGGTTTTTAGTAAGTTTTCTAGGGTAAAATTTGATAAAACTGCCCTACAATTTGCTAACACCAAAGTAAGTGTATATGACAAAAATAACCAAGAACTTGACAATCAATATTTGTCATCAAGAAAATACATTTCACTAAATCAAGTACCAGACTATGTTGTACAAGCTTTTGTTAGTGTCGAAGACAAAAATTTTTACACTCATAAAGGTATAAACTACAAACGTATTATGGGTGCTGTAGTTAATAACATAAAAAGCTTAAGTTTTAAAGAAGGTGCTTCTACCATAAGCCAGCAGCTTATTAAAAACACTCACCTTAGTAGTAAAAAAACTCTTTCGAGAAAATTAGACGAGATATTACTTACACAGCAATTAGAAAAGAATTTTTCTAAAGACCAAATTATGCAAGCTTATTTAAATGTAATTTATTTTGGCAGTGGTACATTTGGTATAGAACAAGCAAGTCAAAGATATTTTAATAAAAGTGCCGCCAACCTAACCTTAGACGAAGGCGCTATTTTGGCTGGGATTATCAAATCGCCCGAGGCATATTCTCCAACAAATAATCCAGAAAAGTGCCTTAAAAGGCGAAATCTGGTCTTAAAAGAGATGTTTGATGATGGCAAAATATCAAAAGAACAATACAATGCAAGTATCAATAAAAAAATAGAGTTAAACTTAAACGAAAAAGCGCTTGGCAATAACACTTATTTAAGCGCAAGTATTGACCAAGCTTGTAAGATACTTAACTTATCAGAAAAAGACCTTGTTATAGATGGGTACAAAATATATACCTATATGGACCCTAACTTGCAAAATGAAGTAACAAAAGCCGTTAGTAAAATCAATATAGACAATAACCCCGACAAGTTGAGTATGGTGATAGATAGCGATAGTGGCGGTATATTGGCTTATTATGGCAAAAGCAACTATAATCTACAACAACTAAGAAGACAACCTGGATCTACAATAAAGCCAATTTTGGTGTATACTCCAGCATTAGAAAACAACCTAATAAACCCTATAACACCAATATTAGATGAGCCATACTCTTTGGGTGATTATACCCCAAAAAATTATCAAAATAAATATGTAGGTTGGACAGATATAGAGACTGCTGTTGCTAAGTCTTTAAACATACCTGCTGTAAAAACTTTAGAGTATGTTGGTATCGAAAAAGCCAAAAATTATACCAAAAAACTAGGCTTAAACTACGAAAAAGAAGACTGCGGATATGCTCTTGCGTTAGGCGGATTTAACAAAGGTATCACCATACAACAACTTGCTAACAGTTATATACCGCTAAGTAATGGTGGCTATTTTGTCAGTGGTAGTTTTATACGAAAAATAGAAAATAAATATGGTCGAGTTGTATACAAAAACAACCAAACAAAAACAAAAGTAATACGAGACGATACCGCCTATCTTATGACAAAAATGTTAAGAAAAACTGTTATAGAAGGTTCTGGCAGAAAACTAGCAGATATGCCCTATGATATAGCCTGCAAGACTGGTACTGTAGGTGGCAAAAACCAAACTAATCTTGACGCATACAACATTGCTTATACTCCAAATTATGTTGTAGCTACTTGGCTTGGCAATACTAGTGGTAAGGTAGAAAACAACCTAACACAATCAACTAACGGAGCAAATCAACCTACTCTAATAAATAAAAATATACTACAAAAAATCGCAGACACTGACAAGTTTGTCGTGCCAGATAGTATTGAAAAATTAGATATTGATATGCTCGAATATAAAGAAAATCATCTTATAAAATTAGCTTCTATAAATACCCCTACAAGGTATAAAAAACAGGTAGAATTTTCTAAATTTAACGTGCCAAAGCAGACTTCAGACAATTTTATACAAATAAAGCCTTTTGAGATTAAGCATAATATTTACCCTGATAAAACTGAAATTATTGTGCCATCTAAAAGTTATCTTGACTATGAATTATATAAAAAAGTTGGTGACAAAACGACTAAAATTTTTGATTACAATAACAAAGATGGTGATATGAAATTTTATGATAAAGATATAGTTTATAACCAACTGACAGAATATTATGCAGTAGCAAAATTAGACATTGACAAAGGTAGTATATCAAAACAAAGTAACACCATAAAAATATACAAAACTGACAATAAAAAAACAATCTCAAATAATGAGATTGTTTGGGAGTAGTATATATAAATACTATCTAGAAACTAAAGTGTCTCTAATGATTTGTTCGATTTCTGCCATAACTTCTGGATTGTTAAGAAGATATGCTTTTGCATTTTCTTTACCTTGACCAATCTTCTCGTCTTTGTAGGCATACCATGCACCACTCTTTTGAATGATATCCAACTCGGCAGCAAGGTCTAGGATACAACCTTCGTTTGAGATACCTTTGCCGTAGATAATATCAAATTCGGCTTGTTTGAAAGGTGGAGCAAGTTTGTTTTTGACAACTTTAACACGGGTGCGGTTGCCGATAAAGTCGCTACCGTCTTTGATAGTGTCGACTTTACGTACGTCAAGTCTAATACTAGAATAAAACTTAAGTGCCTTACCGCCGGTAGTTGTCTCTGGGCTACCAAACATAACGCCTACTTTTTCTCTTAATTGGTTGATGAAAACTACACAAGTTTTGCTCTTGTTGGTTATAGCAGTTAATTTTCTTAGAGCTTGGCTCATAAGTCTAGCTTGCAAACCAATAAAGCTATCACCCATTTCACCTTCGATTTCTGCTTTTGGTGTAAGTGCTGCAACAGAGTCTATAACGATAATATCAAATGCACCACTTCTAACTAAAGTCTCGCAGATATCTAGGGCTTGTTCGCCAGTGTCTGGTTGAGAAACGTACAAGTCTTCTAGGTTAACACCAAGGTTGCCAGCGTATACTGGGTCAAGAGCGTGTTCTGCGTCGATAAATGCAGCTGTACCACCCAGTTTTTGTGCTTGGGCTATCATATGCAAAGATACAGTTGTTTTACCAGAAGATTCTGGTCCATATATTTCTATAATTCTGCCACGAGGAATACCGCCTATTCCTAAAGCATTGTCTAATACTAGGCAACCTGTTGGTATAACATCAATGTTTTGCATTGTTTGCTCGCCTAGTTTCATAATTGAGCCTTTGCCAAATTGTTTTTCAATTTGCAAAATAGTTTGCTCTAAAACTTTCTTTTTGTCTTCCATAATTACTCCTTATGACAATATTATACAGTAGTTTGAGATAAATGAAAATCATTTTTTTTGATTTTTTTGATTAAATGAAAAATTGCTGCGCTAGTAGCTTTTTTGACACGTTCTTCGGTAGAACCTGTGACAATCTCTTTGTATACATAGATACCTTTCATAGTGCCGATACCTATATAACAAGTGTCGCCTTCTCCATAGGTAGATAGTACAAAATCACTACCTGAGTTTTCTAATGCACCTGTTGCCATTTGATATGCTATATCGTCTGGCGAAGACTTAGTTTTAAGCAAATCTTGGTCTATACCAAGAACGGTAGTTTTTGATAAGTCGCTTGGTACGACATAACTTTCTATCAAAAACTTGTTGCCGTCGAAGTTTTTTGTCAAAAAACTTGATGTAATGTTGCCTAAGGTATAATCTTCTGCAGTAGATAATGTAAGCGAATTGATATTAAGAAGGTCTCTCACCCTTTCTTCTATACTAACATCAGTCTCTGCATAGATATAATTAGATAGCCTTTTGTACACTGTAGAGACAAAACCATCTACAACTACAGAATCTAGTTTTTGCGGATAGTTGATGATAATCTCGCCTTCTAACAATTTTTCATTACACAAAATCTCGACTTTTTGTTTGTTTTTCCTTAAGTCTTTTAAAATAGACAACATCTCTTGAGATGTTAAGCCATAAGTTTTAAAGATATAAGTATTGTTAAGTTTTTTTGATTGTTCTAGCAAAAATGGTAATACTGAAGAGATAAACATTTGTTTTAGTTGTAGACTTTCTTGTGGCATAAAGATAATCAGTTTGTTGTCTTTGTTTATCAAAAAGCCTTGCATTGGTCCATACTCGTTGGTTACACATCTTGCCATATTGGGCATAAATGCATAAGAGTTAGACTCTTTTGTTGGTGGCAAGTTAAATGCCTTGTAGTATGCAGTTATGTTGTTTTTTGCAAAAGAGTTAGTTATAAGCTCTTGTTCTACAACTTTTGCGATGGCCTTTTTTGTGACAAAGCTGCTATCTATCTGGTCATCACAAGTCAAGATAACAGTCTCTGAGTTTTCTAGGTCAATAGTTAACTTAGAGACTATTTTTTCAAAGTCTACCTTTATTGTTGATGTGCTTTCTACATCAAAACCATTTTTGTACAGATAAGACGAGATTAGAGCCAAACTATCATTTTTTTTGGTTGCAACAAGTTCGTTGTTGCTGACAGTTAAAACACTAATCTTCATTGTTATTCACCTTCTTTAAATACGGCACGGTTTTTTACCATATAGTTGATTGCTGACATAATAGTAAGCAAAGTTGCTGCTCCGATAAGAACATATGTAACAATCTCAAAAGCAAGAATTAAACCTGCAGACATACCTAGACCGCCGTTAGCATATATTTGTGCTAATAAGAACATAAATGGTATAGCAATATCTTGGACTATAGCCTTGATTTTGCCCCACCAGTCAGCAGCCATAACCATACCTTTGGTAGCGCATACTTGTCTAAAAATGCTGATAAGAAGTTCTCTACAGATTATAATACAAGCAACTAAAACGCCCCAAATAAGTGGTAAAACGCCGTCTACAAGCACTAATAATAAAGCACATACGTTAAGTAATTTGTCTGCGATGCTGTCAAGCAATTTGCCAAGGTCAGTAACCATATTGCGAGATCTAGCTATATGACCATCTACCATATCAGTAATAGATGCTATAACATATACACCCAAAGATATAAGTCTACCATAAGGTACAATTGGGTCTAATAGATAAAAAGCAATCATTACTGGTATTAAGAAAATTCTTGACATACTTATTTTGTTTGGTAAGTTCATTTTGTTTCTCCATAAATAAAATTTTTGTTTACATAAGAAATAGTAACGTCTACTATTTCTCCGACTTTTATCTTATTATCACTTGAAAAATAAGTGTAAAAATCTACATCAGGTGAAGAAGCATAGCTTCTACCTATATATACTCCGCCTTGTTGGTCATAACCATCACAAACTATTTGATAGGTTTTGCCCAATTTTTGTTTGTTAAGTTCTAAAGCAATCTTTGTTTGAATCTTTTGAACTTTCTTTAGGCGTTTATATTTTATTCGGTCGCTTATTTGACCGTCCATATTATAAGATGCAGTGCCCGGCTCTCTAGAATAAGCAAAGAAACCAACATTGTTTAGCCTTGCTGTTTTTAAAAACTCACAAAGTTGTTTAAACTGTTGTTTTGTTTCTCCTGGGAAGCCTACGATAAAGGTTGACCTTATGACTATGTCTGGGATATTACTTCTTAGGTCAGAGATTAGTTTGTCGATATTTTTGCTAGTACTTTTGCGGTTCATACGTTTTAAAACTTCTGAACTATAGTGCTGCATAGGTATATCGATATATTTTACTATTTTTGGATTAGAAGCAATCTCTTTGATAAGTTCTTGAGAGATACGTTCTGGATAACAATAGTGAAGCCTTATCCAACGCAATTTTTTTATTTTGCTAAGTTGTTGTAACAAGTCGACTAGACGTGACTCTTTGTATAGGTCTTCGCCATAACGAGTGACGTCTTGTGCTACAACAATAAGTTCTCTTACCCCATTTGCGACAAGTTTTTGTGCCTCTTGCAAAATTTGTTCGATTGGCACAGAAGCAAATCTACCACGAATATAAGGTATACGACAGTATGTACAATAATTGTCACAACCATCGGCTATCTTTAGATAAGCATAGTGACTAGGTGTAGTAAGTATTCTACCTTCGACTAGTTTTGGTAGTTGTTTTACTTTAAGTTTGTCATATAGTTTGGCAATTATTTGTGGCAATTTGTCATAATCTTTTGGACAGACAAATGCATCTACATAATCTTTCATATCGTCTTGCATTGCTTTGTCATTAAGCAACGGTAGACAACCTGTAACGATAAGTTTTTCTAGATTTTTTTGTTTAAAATGTGCAAATTGTAAAATATTGTCAAAAGCTTCTTGTCTGGCACTTTTTAAAAATGCACAAGTGTTTATTATGATAATTTGGGCTTTTTCAGGGTCAGAAACAACCTTAAAACCGTAGTTTGTTAAGGTTGTTATCATATTTTCGGTATCGACCCTATTTTTGTCACAACCAAGCGACACAAAGCCAACTGTCTTTTGTATTTCTGCCATAGTATTCTCCATTAATCGTCATCAACTTCGCCAAATATTGCAGTAAATTGCTCCATAGTGATATATACGCTACGAGTTTTGCCGCCGTCTGACGAACCGATAAATCTTGATTTCTCCATTTGGTCGACTATTCTACCAGAACGAGTAAATCCTATCGAAAATCTACGTTGAAGCATTGATATAGATGCTTGGTTTGTTTCGATACAATATTTTAGACATTTTGGTAATAATGGGTCGTACTCTGGTTTTTCTGGAGGAGCTACAACGTTTTGAGGAGATTCTTCGTCCATACTATCGATATTGTTTTCGATACTATCATCAAAGAAACTTTCGTTATTTTCTTTAATAAATTTAACAACATCAATAACTTCTTTTGTACTAACAAAAGCACCTTGTATACGTGATGGCTCTGCGTTTTGCATTGAGAACAACATATCACCACGACCAAGTAGTTTTTCTGCTCCGCCCTGGTCAAGGATAGTTTTGCTATCTTGATAGTTAGTAACAGCAAATGCGATACGTGTAGGTAAGTTTAGTTTGATAGTACCAGTAATAACGTCTACTGATGGTCTTTGAGTTGCTAATATCAAATGTATACCAGCGGCACGTGCTTTTGCGGTAAGTTTACGTACACGTTCTTCTAGTTCTTTTTTGTTAGCAGACAACAACAAGTCTGCAAATTCGTCCACGATAAGTACGATATATGGTAGCTTGTCTGCTGTACCACTTGTAACATCTGGTTGAGCGTTGTATTCTTCGATATTTTTTACGTAGTTTTCTTCAAACAACACATAACGTCTCTCCATCTCCATAATACACCAGTCAAAAGCATTTAGGGCTTTTTTAGGTTCTGTGATGGCTTTTGGTATAAGCATATGTGGTAGGTAGTTGAACATACCAAACTCAACACGTTTTGGGTCTACAAGGATAAACTTTAGGTCTTCTGGAGAAGTTTTGTATAACAAACTTACAATCAAAGTATTTAAGCATACACTCTTACCAGAACCAGTAGAACCAGCTACCAACAAGTGTGGTGCTTTTGCAAGGTTGCAAGTAGCTAAGTTGCCATCTACGTCTTTGCCCAAAGCAAAAGCTAAAGGTGAAGGATTGTTGGCAAATTTTGGTGCTTCGATAACGTCTTTTAGACCGACTGTATCTATAGTTGCGTTTGGTACTTCGATACCAAATGCGTTTTTGCCCCTGATAGGTGCTTCGATACGAATATCACCATTGGCAGCCAGAGCCATAGCAATATCGTCTGAGTGAGAAGAAATCTTTTTGACAGATATACCTACAGGCATTTGTAATTCGTATCTAGTAACAGCTGAACCCCTACGTACACCAATAACTTTGGCTGGTATGTTAAATTCTTCTAGTTTGCTCTCCAAAACTTGGATACGTTTTTGATGTTCTTCTTCGTACTCGTCAGGATTAGAAGATACTGTTGTCAAAAGTTCGATTGGTGGTTTAACATAGTTAGAAGGTTTGCGATATCTAGGTGCTTGTTGCTTTTTAGGTTTTTCTGCCCCAAGCATAATAGTTTGCTCGTACTTTTCTTTTTCTTCTTTTGATTTTGTAAAGCTGCTTGGCAAATTAAATGTTGTACTAAGCGAACTAACAATGTCCGTATCTGGTTGTTTTTTTGTTAAATCTTCGACAGAAGATATAATCTCAGGTTCATGGTTGGCGTTGATTTCTAAAACGTCAACAGAGGTATTTGTAACTGAAGAAGATGTTTCATTTGCAAAGTTGATTGGGTTAAGCGGACTAACCTTTTTTGGCTCGGTAGTATCTAATTTTGCAGGTTGGATAGGCTTAACAATTATGCTATCTATGTCTTCTTCTACTTTAGGTTCAACTACTGGAGTTTCTATCTTAGGTTCTGGTTTTGTTTCAAAGATAGGGTTTGTAGTTGGTTGGATATTATTGACAACTTTAGGTTGTTCGATAATAGTTTGAATTTTTGTCTCTAAAGGTTGTTCTACTTTGACAAACTGTTGTGATGGTTGGGTATGGTTTTTGTTAAAATCTTCTACGCTAGAAATTATACCGTTGCTACCTTGGTTTTGGTTAAAGGCTGGTTGAATTTTTGGCGATTGTGATACCCCACCTTGTCTATAACTATCAGCATTGATGATAGGGTTTTGATTAGAAGTATTGCCATACAAGGTGTTTAGATATTCTCTAGTTCTTGTATGAGTGTCTGATTTTTTTGTTTGATTTGAAGGTGTTTCTTGATTGTTAACATATTTTGGTGGTTTTGGTTGTTCTGGCTGTGAAGGTTGTTCTACATCACGGTTTAGCCAGTTGTTAGAACTAACTGTACCAAAAGATCTGTTGTTAAAAGAATCTTTGTCTTCGTTTAAGATATATGCTTTCTTTTCTTCATAAGTTTGAGGATAGTCGCTTGATTTTTCTGGTTTGTTATATTCTTTGTCAAGACCAAGTCTTCTACGAGCTATCTCTGAAGGAGTAAGCTCTTTTTCTTTTTGTTCTTGAAGTGGTTGTTCTTGAGGAGTTTGCTCTCCTAAGAAATAATTAACTTCTGCCTGTGGTTGAGAAGGCTCTGGTTGAGTTTCTTCGTCAAAATATACATTTTCTGGTTGAAGATGGTGACTAGTAGGTATAGTAGAAGTCGGCATAACTTCTTCTTCGGCTATAGAGTCTTTGTATTCTTCTTTGTCAGCGACTTGGTTAAGTCTAGCAAATTGTTTAAAGGCATATAGATAATCAATAATCATAGCGATAAGCACGACTAGTATTATTGAAAACAACACATATCCTGCAGCGTCATTAAGCAAGCTTGTTACTGGGTATGTAAATAACCCTATTAGTAATCCACCCGGAGTAAATTTTGCTTTATAACAATCGCCTAAAAATAAGAAATAATTGGCATCATTAAGTTTTGATGTTAGTGCTATATGAAACAATGCCATAACGCATAAAAATGACAATGCTAGATACACGACATATTTTGCAGAGAAAACAAACTTTCTGCCACTTATAATGCCCATACCAATAATTACATTAAGAGCAAATACAGGATAGCACATAACACCAAAAGTACCCAAAAAGAAGCTCTTGATAAAATATATCCAGTTGGTCGTTGTAAATAACAATAACAATAGAGAAACTGCTATCAAGGTAATACCAACAATACGTCTTGTTTGCTGTTTAGACTTTTTGCGTTTGCTAGAATAAGTTGCCACAGTGCCACCCCTTAAAAAGTATTTTGCATATATATAATATATATAACTAAATAAAGTATAACATAAAGGCAAAAATAAATACAAACAATTTTAGGTCAAGAAAATAAAAATGTTAAAAAAAAAGACACTACAAAATCTGTAGTGTCATATATAGGCAATGTTGTGATATAAAAGATGATAATTAAAAATTGTCAAAAAGTTGTTTGTTAGGTTTGTCTGAAACAACTGCCCCACAAATGTTGTTGGTATCAAAAATAGAGCAAATTAGGGCATTAATGTGGCTTAATTTTATATTATCAATTTCTTGCAACTTTTGGTCAATGCTCTTTGTTGTGTTATATATAAGCATACTTATAACGTTGTGTCTAGCTTTGTTAATAGTAGTTTCGTTAGACATAACAAGCATACTCTTACAAAAAGTCTTTGCTCTAAGTAGTTCTTCTTCGGTTATGCCGTTTTTGACAAAGTTTTTGATTTCTTCTTTGATTTTGTCGACGGCGTCTTGCTGGTTAGTATGATTGGTAGCAAGACTAATTGTTATTGCCCCACCTATATCGTACAACTCTGGTATGCTATTGATACTATATACATAGCCATACTGCTCTCTTATTGTTTGAAATAATCTAGAACTCATACCACCACCAAGGATAAATGACAATAAGTTTAGTGCTTGGCGGTTTTTGTTATATGTGCCATAGGTAGGATAACCTAAGATAATATGTGTTTGAGCGATATCTTTTTTTATTATTTCAAACCCGCGCTTAGGTATATGTATTGCGTCTTGGTCTGGTTTGTAGACATTAGGCAAGGCTGGGTTTGTAAAATGACTTGCAAAATATTGGTCACAAAGTGCCTTAGCTTGGTCAAAACCTATGCCACCAGACACAGAAACAATCATATTGCTTGCTACATAAAACTCTTGGATATAATCTAGAATATCTTGGCGAGTCAACTTTGACAAAACTTCTTTGGTACCGATAACATTCTTTTCGAGTTTTGTACCTTTAAAAAAGACTTCGTTAAATTTGTCATAAGCTACACTACCAGGGTCATCTTGGTACATATCAATTTCTTCAAAGATGACATTAAGTTCTTTTTTTAGTTCTGCTTCGTCAAACTGAGAGTTAAAAATCATATCAGACAGTATATCAAAGCTTTGCTTAAGATAATCGCTAAGACAACTAGCATATAGACAAGTATGATACTTGCTAGTAAATGCATTGACGTTGGCGCCAAGGTCTTCGAGTTCTTTGCTTATTTGCAAGGCTGTACGCAAGGCAGTACCTTTAAACAACATATGCTCTATAACGTGCGAAATACCGTTGTTATGGTCGTTTTCGTTGACACTACCGGTGTTGACACCGACAAATAATGTAGTGGCTCTGCTATCTGGGATAGTTTCTACAACAAGTCTAAGACCTGTTGGATATGTAAAAGTTTGAGTTGACATATTTATCTCCTATGTGGTTATTATAACTCATTATACAATGATTATTGCAAAAAAATGATAAAAAGTAAAATAAATATAAGCCCCTAAAAAATTTGTCGGGACTTATAAAAGAATCAAACTATGTTTTGGCTAACCGTAACAAGCTGCAAGTTGTGTTGGGTATAATAATTGATGATTGTAGGCAACGCTCGTAAGGTATGCTCGGTCGGGTGCATTAGTATTAGATCTCCACCCTTGATATCTTTGGTCGCACGTGCGACTACTAGGTCGGAGTTTTTGTCTCGCCAGTCGATTGTGTCTTTTGACCACATAATTGTTTTGTAGCCTAAAGACTTGGCACAAGACAAGGTTGTTTTAGAATAACTGCCACTTGGAGGTGTAAAAAGCGTCATTTCTGTGCCAATGGCTGTTTTTACGATATTATGACAAGAAGATATTTCTTCTTCGTTTTGCTCTAGTGATAGCTTGGCGTGGTCTTTGTGATAATAACCGTGATTGCCTATTTCGTGACCGTCAGATTTGATTCGTTTTAACAAATCTATATTGTCACCAACCCACATACCACCTACAAAAAAGCTAGCTTTGACATTGTTGTCTTTTAGAACTTTTAGGATAGGTTCTACATATTCTGTACCCCAATATACATTGATAATAAAAGAAACTTTGTTGCTGTTTTGGTTGCCGGTATAGTATACGTCATCATTAACAAGATATGCCATACTACTAACCGGAGTATAAACAGACACCACTGCTACACCAGTTATAATTAATACTAACAATATGTTACACACTACATTGACAAAGTGCTTTTCTTTGTTTATCTTAAAACCTAAAATCTTCATTGTTATAATATATGAAAGGTTTAATAATATTATGAAGACAAAAAAAGAGTAGAAATAATTTCTACTCTTTTGATTATTTATGAGATTAAGCCTTGCTTATAAGTTTAAGGTCTACTCTACCTTTGTCGTCAACTTTGATAACTTCTACTTCTACGGTGTCACCGATGTTAACAACGTCTGTAACTTTTTCAACACGTTTTGAAGAAAGTTTTGAGATATGAATCATACCGTCTTTGCCAGGAGCAACTTCTACAAAAGCACCAAATTGCATAATTCTTACAACTTTGCCAGTGTAGATTTGACCTTCTTCTAGGTCTTGAGCGATGCTAAGGATAATTTGTTTAGCACGTCTTGCCATATCTTCGTCGCTAGTTGCGATAAATACTTTGCCGTCGTCGTCGATATCAATTTTTACGCCTGTTTCTTCAATAATCTTATTGATAACTTTACCACCGCTACCTATAACGTCACGGATTTTGTCAGGGTCGATATTAAAGCTAATGATCTTAGGAGCATATTTAGAAAGTGATTTTCTAGGAGCTTTAAGAACTTTTAACATTTCGCCTAGGATATGCATTCTACCAGCACGAGCTTGTTCTAGAGCTGTTGTCAAAATCTTTTCGTCGATACCTTTGATTTTGATATCCATTTGGATAGCTGTGATACCTTTTTCTGTACCAGTTACTTTAAAGTCCATATCGCCTAAGAAGTCTTCTAGACCTTGGATATCGCTTAATACTGCAACTTTGTTAGAGTCTGCATCTTTGATAAGACCCATAGCAATACCTGCAACAGGTGCTTTGATAGGTACACCAGCATCCATAAGTGCTAGTGTTGAGCCACAAGTACTAGCCATTGAAGAACTACCGTTAGAACTCAAGATTTCGCTAACTAGTCTTAGAGCGTATGGGAATTCTTCTTCGCTAGGTATAACTGGTTCTAGAGCTCTTTCTGCTAGAGCGCCGTGACCAATTTCTCTACGGCCTGGGCTTTTTAAAGGTCTTGCTTCGCCAGTAGCGTATGGTGGCATATTGTAGTGATGGATATATCTCTTAGAATCTTCTTCTTCGATACCATCTAGTTTTTGAACTTCACTAATTGTGCCTAAAGTACAAGTAGTAAGGGCTTGTGTTTGACCACGAGTAAATACTGCACTACCGTGAACTCTAGGAAGAACGCCAGCATCACACCAGATAGGTCTGATTTCGGTAAGTTTTCTGCCGTCTGGACGTACACCTTTGTTAAGTATTTTTGCTCTTACTTTTTCTTTAGTCATTTTGTAAAGAACTTCACCAATCATTTTTTGTTTGTCTGGGAAGATTTCTGCAAAATGTTCTTTAGTGTCTTTGTCAACTTCTTCTTGACGAGCAGAACGAACATCTCTATCAAAAGTATCAAGAGCGTGGTCAAGTTTTTTGTCAGCGTATTCTCTAACAGCTTTTTCTACTTCTTCTTCTGGAAGGTTGATAGGCACTTCTGTATTTTTTGCTTTGCCAGCTTTTTTAACGATTTTTTCTTGGAAATCAATAATCTTTTTGATTTCTTCGTGTGCAAACATAATTGCACCAAGCATTTCTTTTTCTGTTACTTCGTTAGCACCAGCTTCTACCATCAAGATAGCTTCTTTTGTACCACTAACATAAACATACATAGAGCTTTGTTCGCGTTGAGCGATTGTTGGGTTGATGATATATTTGCCATCGATACAACCTACTGCAACTGAACCTGTTGGACCACCAAAAGGTATGTCAGAAATAGATAGTGCTACAGAACTTGCTATCATAGCAACTGGCTCTGGAGCTACATCTTGGTCTACTGACAATGCTGTTGTTACTACTGCAACGTCATTGTAGAAACCTTTTGGGAAAAGTGGACGCAAAGGTCTGTCGATAAGTCTTGAAGTTAGGATAGCTTTGTCGCTAGGTCTACCTTCACGTTTTTTGTATCCGCCAGGTATTTTACCTACGGCATACATTTTTTCTTCGAAATCAACACCTAATGGGAAGAAATCAATACCGTCTCTTGGTTGTTTAGCCATAGTTACACAAGCTTGTACAACTGTTTCGCCACATCTTACTAGACATGAGCCATTGGCTTGTTCTGAGTATTTACCAAGTTCTACGGTAAGAGTTCTGCCACCAACTTCAGTTTCGAAAATTTGGGCTTTTTTGTTACTCATAAATAAATTTTTCTCCTTTTTACAAAAAAAATAGCGGCAATACTCTATAAAGTATTTTTAACCCGCTATTTTGTTGTTTATCTGATAGATAATGATTGTTTGATTTCTCTGTACTTAGCAATATCTTTAGATTCAAGATATTTAAGCATTGATTTACGTTTACCAACAAGTTGTAATAGACCACGACGAGAGTGTTTGTCGTTTGGATTAGCTTGAAGGTGTTTTGTTAAATGATTGATTCTTTCTGTTAAAAGTGCGATTTGAACTTCTGCAGAACCAGTATCTTTATCATTAACAGCGTAAGTTTTGATAATCTCTTGTTTTTTTACTTTATCCATTTCGATAGTACTCCTTTTTTAGTTTAATTCACCTAAAACAAAGTAGAACTTTGGAGTAATAGTATCCCCTTGTTTTGGTACGAGTAAATAATAACACAACAAAAGATATTTGTAAAGTATTATTTTATATTTATATATAATATTTTATTGTAAAAGCAATAAAAGGCAAGCAAACTTGCCTGCCTTAAAATTTTTAACAATTAAAAACCTACTTATTGCTGCCCTATAGCCTATTATTATAAACTAAGTGTAGATAGTATCAAGTTGACACTGTTATAAAAACTAGAAGTGTTAAGATTAGCAAAGACCATTTTGTTTTCTATAATGGTATAAAAATCTGCGTCACTTTCTATAGTAAAGATACCTAGTTCTATAAAAGTATATAGACAGAAAATAAACTGTTTAAAACTTATAGTTTTAAAGTGTGGGTTGAGAGCTTTTAGAGTTTTGAACAAAGATAGTTCGTTTTCAAAAGAGATTTGCTTTGTAGCAAATTGGCTTAGCATCTTAAAATACTCCCCAAAAACCTTGCGGTCACTAGATATACCTTTGAAGATATTGGTGTTGACCTTTTTGTATTGTGGTACAAATATCTTGGCATAAGTCTGCTGTGATATTTGGTTTAGATACTGGATATCTAATACTGGATCTAAAAAGACAATCTTGCCAAATTGGTTATATTTGTTAAAGTTGATTGGGCTTAGAATTATCATATTTACACCGCTATCTTCGGTTATTTCGAATAGGTTGTGAGACAACTTTAAGTCTTGATTTTGTGAGACAAATTGTTGGTAAGTTTCATAAGTGCTTGCGACAAAAAGTGTGCCAAGTTTGTCTTTTTGAGCTGAAAGAATTAGCTTTGAAAGGTCACTTTTTGAATAGTTGATATAACGTGGTTTTGTTTCTTGATTTTTGTCAAAAACAAAGAGTTGTTTTATATACTCGCCATAGACAATATCATTGTTTTTTGGCTTAGTTATATCACTAGTGATAATATCCTTTGCTACCCCTTTAAGGTACTTTTTACCCTTAAATTCGCTCATTTGTAGCTCCACAATGATATTTTGCTCAGTTGAATTTTTTAGCAAATTAGAGTAATTGGCGCTGTTAAAAGCTACTATATTAAAGTTTTTTGAAAGGATATTGATATGATTTGGGTGGTTAGGCATACTAGATACGTTTACTTTGTCAAATGTTAGACAAAACAAAGGTTTTGGGTTGCCACAACCACAAGGTTCTAGCACTTCTAGGTCGGCAATCAACTTTTCGTTGATTTCTGCAGCGTCTATCTTAAAGTCATATTCTTTTCTTGGTAGGTAGTCGTCTGGGGTGTAATTTTTTTGTAATTCGTCATTTAGAGAACGTATAAAACTGTTAAAGTGTTTTGTCTTAATGGTAAGCCCCGCTGCCATCTTGTGTCCGCCAAAAGCTTCGACAACTTCTTTTATATTAGATATAGTTTCACAGATATTGATGTCGTTGATGCTACGAGCAGAACCTTTTAGTTCGTCACCGACTTCTGAGAACAGAACTGTTGGCTTGTTATACTCGCTAGCAATACGTGCAGATACTATACCTAGAATACCACTATCCCAATCTTTAGAAAATAGTACAATAGCATTATATTTTGACAAGTTAATAGTTTTTAATCTTTTTGATGCGTCTTCGTAGACTTTGTTGCATAAGGCTTGTCTTTGAAGGTTTTGGTTGTTTAAATCTTCGATAGTATATTTTAAGACTTTTTTATCTTCTTTTAGATAAAGTTTAAGCGCAACTGTAGGGTCGCCCATACGCCCTGCGGCGTTTATTTTTGGTGCAAGACGAAAAGCAATATCAGTTGCTGAAGCATTAAAGCCGAGTTTATTGTCTTTTAGAAGCATTTTTACGCCTTGTGGCAAGGTTTGTTCTAGGTTTTTTAAACCCCAATAGACAATGGCTCTGTTTTCGTCGACCAACGGTACAATATCGGCAATAGTAGCAACTGCACAGATACCAAGATATTTTTTTGCTTCTTCTAAACCGCTAAGGGCTTGAACGAGCTTAAACGCAACGCCTGTACCACATAGTTGAGAAAATGGATACTTTTGGTTTGGCAATTTTGCATTGACAACGATAGTATCTGGCAAAATCTCTGGTATATCGTGATGGTCGGTTACGATGATTTCTATACCTTGAGTTTTGGCATAGGCTACTTCTTTATAGCAAGAGATACCGCAGTCTACAGTGATAATTAAAGAAGGATTATATTTGTTTTTTACTTTATCTATAACTTCGTTAGTAAGGCCATATCCGTCAATATATCTATTAGGCAGATAATAATCTACATAAAACCCTATTGAAGCAAAGTATTTTATCAAAATAGCACTAGCAGATACCCCATCGACATCATAGTCGCCAAAGATAAGGACTTTTTCTTTGTTAGAAATTGCCTTTTTTATTCTGCCAACTGCTCTATCCATATCTTTTAACAAAAATGGGTCGTGCAGGTCATTTAGGCTAGGATTGATAAACTGTTTTATTTGGTCATAAGAAGTATAACCACGAGAAAACAAAATCTTTACAACTTGTGGGCTTAGATTAAACTGTTTTGAAATATTGGCGATGGCATTTTCGTCATAATTTGTCATAGTTAATTCCCTTAAAAATAGTTTTACCAAAAAGATTGCTGTGTTTATACAAAAAAGCCCCTCAAAATTATCTTTTGAAGGGCTGTAAATTATTTTGTTGAGTCTTCAACTTCGATTACTTCTGCTTGAGCATCTTGGTTGTTTACTTCTACTTGTTCAACTTCTTCTACTGTTGTTTGTGGTTTTGTCAATACACGTTTGTGGTTAACATTAGCCCAAAACTCTGGTAGCAAGAACATAGCTGAATAAAAACTACTGATAGCACCAAGTAAAATAATTGCAAAGAAATTGCGAACTACATTTGGACCAAAGGCTACAAATGCTAAAGCAAATACAACTATAGTTAATGTTGTTGCGATAAGACGTATTGTAGATTGTCTAACTGACATATTGGCAATTTCTTGATTTGTTTTGTCTGTAAGAGCTGGTGATTTTAAATTCTCTTTAATACGAGCAAAAGTAATTAGAGAATTAATCATACTGATTGCCATAACAGCAACAGCACCACCAAAGATAGCGATAGTAACATCTATACGGCATATTGCTACAAATGAAAGTGCAACTACTGCATCAACTATAGCACCTAACATAGTAGTCAAACCAGCAAGTACGCCAAATCGGATACTGATATATAGTACTAAAATTGCTACAGCAAAGATAATTGCTACACAAGCATTAAATAACAGACCGTCTTTGATTGAAGATGGAGATGTTATACCACTATTTTTTGTGATATCGTAATTGTCGTCTAAAGATACAAAGAACTCTTCGTTAAACTTTAGGTTGATTTGAGTACGGATATCATCAATTAAAGTTTCCATTTCTTGAGTAGTTTTGCCAGATTTTAGATCAAACTCAAATATGGCAACTGTAGTGTCTTGTTCACCTTGTTGTCTTAAGGTAGTATTGTGTATACCATACATACCAAAGATGTCTTTGATGTCTTTGACAGATTTGTCATATTTTTCTTGAGTTTGTGCATAAGAACCAAGTTCTACACTAACGACTGCTCCGCCTTTAAAATCAGAACTTAGGTTAAATCCTGCAAAAATTGTTACGAACAACCCAACAATGGCGATTACTACAGAAGCAATCCAAAACCATTTTGAGTTTTTTGAATAGTCATAATTGTTATTGGTTAGTTTTTTAACAAGAGATGTTTGTTTTGTTTTCATATTATTTGCCCTCCCTTGTTAGTCTAAACTTTTTAGCTTTTGTGCTATTGATAGGTAGATAGTATTTTACTAGACCTTTTGTAACAATAACACTTGTAAATAATGCAAGTAATGAACCAACTAGTAAGATACCTGCAAAACTATAAATTTCTACAGCACCTAGTATTAGCAACAATATTGCAAATACACAGGCAACTACGTTGATATCTAATACTGTAAGCCAAGTCTTTTTGAAACCTGAAGTTACAGAAGCTGGTATTTTTTTGCCAGCGGCATATTCTTCTCTGATACGTTCAAAAGCTAAGATATTGCCAACATAAAGTAGTACATAACCGATAAGTATAGCTGCAAAGCCAGAAATTGAAAGTTCAATAAATGGTACAGCTTGTAAGAAGAATGCAAATAGTACAGTGTAGATAACTGTTGCAAAATCTGCAAGTATACCAAGTATACCATAGCGAACAGCCATAACAACCATACTAATAACTAGTGCAGTACCTAATGCAATCAAAATAAACATAAGTGCATTTTTGCCTGCAACTGGAGTTATCTCTTCGTTGGTGATTAGTTTTAGTTGACCTTCAAAGGTAGAACTCAAAAATCTATTTGCATAATCTTCTGCAGTAGATTCACTACCCATACCACTAATAAATGTAGAACCGTAGGTGATTGCTGCAGCTACTTGTGGACTAAGGATAACATTGCCATCTAGCCAGATATCAATTTTGCCAGTTGTTGTACCGTTAGAAGATGCTTCTCCAGTGATAGTACTGAAAAGTTCTTTGCCTTCGTCAGTAAACACTAAAGCAACACCCCACTCATTTTCTTGAAAAGATGCTTTGGCTGCTTTTAGATGAGAACCATCCATAACAGCTTCTTCTTCGCCAGAACGAGTGATTTTGAATTCTGAATTTTTTGATAATGTCTCAAAAGTACTAATCATATCTACTGAAGAGTTGTTGCCAACTTCGATACGGATAAGATTGTCGCCTTGAGTTTTAACAGAGGCATCTTTGATACCTTTGTTAGAAAGTATAGTTTTGAAATTTTTTAAAGTTTGTTCATATTTTGCTGTAAATTCGTCATCATTATCTACACTAACTTCATATACGGCAAGAACACCACCGTCAACATCTTTGCTCAAGTTTACAGCCCTTGCAAAACCTTCGAAAGTATATGTTGTAAATGGTATCTTGAAACTAAAACAGGTTAATACCAAACCTATGATAGTAACTAATGCGATAAGAGCGAATTTAACTCTGCTTTTCCTTTTGCTCATTAAACACAGTGCTCCTTCAATATGCGTTTATTATATAATAAATGCGAGTCATAGTCAAATAGTTTTTTGACAAATATACTAAAAATAAACCACTAATTTTTGTAATAAAAAATGACCTGTTTTGGATAAAAACAAGTCACTAAAAAATATACAAAACTTGAAACAAAAATCATAACAAATACTAGCGGATTGTTTGCATAGTATTATACAAGTTATATGCGCTTTTTAAAACTAATATTGGCACAAAAAATACCGCATATTGCCCCAATAACACCGCTAAATAACAAATCAAATATAATAGACGTACTAAAACTAAACCCACCATCTAGTATAGAAAATACAAAGAATGCAACTACCGTATACAACACACCTATTGCTAGACCCTTTAGGTAATATTTGGTGTTAGATGATTTTAAACTAAACAGTACCCCAACAAAAATACTAATAACTTTTATAATTTGATTGATGGTTTTGACAATGATGTTTTGCATATCAAAAAATTTTAAAACAACTGCAAACAAAAGTATAAGTCCAAGCGATACACTAACACTTAATAACACTCCTTTTGTTATAGTTAGTATGATGTTGTTTTTGTTAGATTCTTGCATAAAAAAACTCTCCTACCGTGTAATAATACATAGTATGAGAGTTTGGTTTAAATTATGATTTTTTTGTAGTTGACTTTTTGGTTGATTTTGTAGTTTTAGCCTTTGGTTTTTCTGCTTGTTCTTCTTTTTCTACTACTTCTTCAGTTTTTTGTTCAGGCTTTTGTTCTTGTTTTTCTTCTGGTTTTTGTTCTTTAGAAGGTTCTTCTACAATGTTGCCATCTGCATCAAGTACAACTGGTTGTTTTTCGTCAATACCAAGGATAACTGATTGGTTAACACTGATATAACTAACATTTTTGCCTTCGCCAGTTTTTAGAAGTAAGATTTTGCCAAAGTTTGTTGCGGTGATGCCTACGATTTCGCCATAGATACCTGCGTTAGTAACAACTTTGTCCCCTACTTTTAGACTGTCTAACATTTCTTGTTGTTTGTTGCCTTGTTTTCTTTTTGAAAAGATATTAACGATAATTAATATAACTAACAAGCCTAGCATTAATAATAGTGGCCAGCTTGTAGCGATATCAAAAGTAGCTTTTTGACCTTCTGCTAATAATAATGATGTCATAATTTTTGTTCCTTTTAAATTTAATTTACAATGAGATTATATATTATATAGATTATTTTTACAAATGATTTTTTAGATAAAATATATGTTTAGTTGCAAGAACCATATTTTTCGTAGAATTCTTTTCTAAAATCTAAGAATCTGTCATTATTTATGGCTTGTCTAATATCTTCCATAAGTTTGATTAAAAATCTTAAGTTATGCAAACTCAACATTCTTGCACCCAAAATTTCGTTGGTGTTCATAAGGTGACGTAGGTATGCTTTTGTATAATGTTTGCAACAATAACAATCACATTCGTCATCTAGTTTAGAGAAGTCATCTTTGTATTTGCCGTTTTTTACGACAACTTTGCCGTGAGCTGTAAAGGCTGTACCATTGCGGGCAATACGTGTAGCAAGTACACAGTCAAACATATCTATACCACGCAAAACACCTTCTATTAGACAATCTGGGCTACCTACCCCCATAAGGTACCTTGGAGAATCTTCTGGTAGGTGTGGTTTCATCTCGTCTAAGATTTCGTACATAACTTCTTTTGGTTCACCAACAGAAAGACCACCTATAGCAACACCACACTTAATGTATGGTTTTACTCTCTCTAGAGCTTGTAGTCTAAGGTCTTTGTACATATTGCCTTGAACTATTGGGAAGAGCATTTGGTGAGGGTTTTGCTGTGCTTGAAAGCATCTATCTAACCATTTGATTGTGCGGTCAAGGGCTTTTTGAGAATATTTGTAATCTGTACCATAAGGTGTGCACTCGTCAAAAGCCATAATGATATCTGTACCAAGGTCATTTTGTATTTGCATACATTTTTCTGGTGTCATATATAGTTTTTCGCCGTTTAAGTGTGACTTAAACTCTACACCGTCATCAGTAATTTTTCTAAGATCCGCAAGTGAAAAAACTTGAAAACCACCACTATCTGTTAAAATTGGTTTGTCCCAACTCATAAATTTGTGAAGACCACCGGCTTGTTTTACGATGTTTTCACCTGGGCGCAAGTGTAAGTGATAAGTATTTGATAATATAATCTGCGCACCTATATCGTACAACTCTTGTGGAGTCAAACTTTTGACTGTGGCTTGAGTACCAACTGGCATATAGATTGGTGTTTGAATAACGCCGTGTGGAGTCTTAAACTCGCCTGTACGAGCCCCAGACTGTTTGCAAATGTGTGTTGTTTTGTATTCAAATTGCATAAAGTAATAAATCCTTTATTTGTGTTGTAAATAATTATAATTGTTAGTACAAAAATGTTGCATCGCCAAAACTAAAGAAACGGTATTTTTCTTGTACGGCGGTTTTGTACATATTCATAGTGTTGTCATAACCAAGATAAGCACAAACAAGCATTATAAGAGTGCTCTCTGGTAAATGAAAGTTGGTGATAATAGAGTCTACAACTTTGAACTTGTATGATGGATAGATAAAGATATTGGTGTCACCTTTACCTTCGACAACTTTGCCATCTTGATTGCAGCTCTCTAAAGTTCTAACAGAAGTTGTACCAACAGCTATTACACGTTTGCCTTGTTGTTTTGCTTGGTTGATGATATCTGCGGCTTCTTTAGTTACTTCGTAATACTCGGTATGCATCTCGTGGTCTAAAATATTGTCACACTTAACCGGTCTAAAAGTACCTAGACCTACGTGAAGCAAAACTTCGGCTATCTTAACACCTTTTTGTTTGATTTTTTCTAAAAGTTCTGGCGTAAAATGTAACCCTGCAGTAGGAGCTGCAGAAGAACCGTCTACCTTAGAATAGACTGTTTGATAGCGGTTTTTGTCTTTTAATTTTTCTTTGATATAAGGTGGCAAAGGCATAATGCCTACTTCGTTAAGAGCGTTTTCAAAAGTGCCTTCAAATTTAAATCGTACTACTCTACCACCCATTTCTAGTTCTTGCAAAATTTCGCAACTAAGCTTGTCGCCAAATTCTACCACAGAACCTATCTGTAACCTTTTGGCTGGTTTTACTAATACTTCCCAGTCGGTTGTGTTGATACGTTTTAGCAAAAACACTTCTATATTAGCCCCTGTGACTGCTTTTTTGCCAAGAAGTCTACAAGGGATAACTTTGGTGTTGTTTATAACCAAAACATCACCTTCGTTAAGGTAGTCTATAATATCATAGAAATGTTTGTGCTCTATGTTTCCGTTTTGTTTATTACATACAAGCAACCTAGAACTATCTCTTGGCTCGATTGGTGTTTGAGCAATTAGTTCTGGTGGCAAGTCATAATAATAACTTGATACTTTAGTTAAGTCCATCTATTGTGCCTTTTTGTAATGAATTTAGTTGTTTTTCTTTGTCTTCGCTAAGGTCTACTCCAAGATGTTTGTAAGCAGGAGCCAATGCAATACGACCACGTGGTGTACGTGCGATAAAACCTAGTTGAATAAGGTATGGCTCGTAGACATCTTCGATAGTGCCGGCTTCTTCTCCGGTTGCTGCAGCAAGTGTATCAAGACCTACAGGTCCGCCGCCAAATTTAACCAAGATGTTTTGCAAAATTCTGCGGTCGATAAAGTCTAGACCTAGCTCGTCAATATCCATAAGTTTTAGGGCTTGTTTTGCCATCTCTACGTCTACTACTCCAGAGCCTTTTACTTGGGCATAGTCACGTACTCTTTTTAGGATACGATTGGCGATACGTGGTGTACCACGACTACGTTTGCCAATTTCTGTAACGGCTTGGTCGTCGATTTTTATTTTTAAAATATCAGCACTACGTTTTACGATAGTTGCAAGTTCTTGAGTAGAATATAGTTCTAGTCTAGCAAGCACGCCAAATCTATCACGTAGTGGCGAACTGATACTACCGGCTTTGGTAGTAGCACCAATTAGAGTAAAAGGTTGTATTTTTAGACGCATATTACGTGCTGAAGGACCTTTGCCTACAATAAAGTCAAGAGCAAAGTCTTCCATAGCAGGATACAAAATCTCTTCTACTGAGTGATTAAGACGATGTATTTCGTCTATAAACAATACGTCATTTTTGTTTAAGTTAGTTAAGATTGCTGCTAGGTCTGCTGCGTGTTCTATAGTAGGACCAGAAGTAATCTTTATTTGAGTGCCAAGTTCGTTGGCGATAATATGTGATAAGGTTGTTTTTCCTAACCCTGGTGGTCCATATAACAATACGTGGTCAAGGGCTTCTTTGCGGGTACGTGCTGCTTCTATATAGATACTAAGGCTATCTTTAATTTTTTGTTGACCGACATAGTCAGCAAGTTTGGTAGGTCTAAGTGAATTTTCTACTTCTGCATCTGACATTGTGCGGGTACTTGTAAATAGTTTGTTTTCTTCCATATTAGTTACCCATACCCCTTAATACTTTTGCGATGATTTCTTCTGCTGAGCTATTTTCGGTAGCGTTATTGCGAGCAAGAGAAAGTGCTTCGTTTTTGTTAATACCTAGGCTAATAAGCGCAAGGACAGCTTCGTCGATGGCTTTTGTATCTAAGAACATAGTTTGTTCTTGTTGCAACATTTCGCCAGTATATTCTACTTTGTCTTTTAATTCTACAACGATACGCTCTGCGGTCTTTTTGCCGATACCTTTGGTAGCTGATAATACTTTAAGGTCGCCTGTAGCTATAGCTACTGACAAATCGTTAAGCGAAATATTAGACAATATTGATGTAGCAGCTTTTGGTCCAACACCACTAACTGATGTTAGTAGCAAAAACATTGCCTTTTCTTCTTGAGTTAAAAATCCATATAGACCGATGAAGTCGGATCG
>JAZUPV010000063.1:0-4190 GCA_045605365.1 Clostridia bacterium | reverse complement strand
CTATCATAGTAATCTCCAATATTTATTATAATATTTGATAGATTATTTTGCAACTAAATAAACAATTGTTGTCCTACAAATAGTCGTGTGATATTATTTTTTTGTTTTAAAACTTGTTTGTCTACTTGGTAATAGCTGGCGATAGTGTCTAGAGTGTCGCCGGGTTTTACTATATGTATTTTTGACAAGTTAGTATTTATCACTACTCTATCACCTGGGTTTGGGTTATCTTTACAAAGAATACTAGTAGGTGTTATACCAAGTTGTTTTGCTATAGATTGCTTAGTGTCGCCGTGGTTTACTTTATAAATAATATAATCTTGCATACTTTATCTCCTCATAATTTTATATGACAGACAATAAAATAATATTATTATACGTTTTAATATAGGAGCAAAAGTTGAAACATTTATTTAAAGCGGTTTTTATAATAAGTATATTTTCTGTACTAACTCGAGTTGTTGGGTTTTTATTTAAGATATATTTGTCTAGAGTTGTTGGTGCAGAAATTTTAGGGGTATATCAAATAGCCTTTTCGGTGTTTGGAGTTTTGGAGACTTTTGTAGCTAGTGGATTACCACTAGTTGTAAGCAAACTAACTTCTACCTACCAAGCTCAAGGCAACACAAAAGCAAAATACTCTTGTACTTGTGCGGCGCTTATTGTAGGGCTTATAACATCTATAGGGTTATGTTTGATAATATTTGTTTTTAGAGATATTTTTGGCAGATTATTTACAGACATAAGATGTCTTAACATATTGTTGACGCTATTGCCTGCGATAGTATTTTCTAGCGTATATGCGGTACTTAGGGGTTATCTATGGGGACACAAAAAGTACTTTTGGGTAAGTGCAACAGAGTTTTTTGAACAGATAGCGAGAGTCATAATATGTGTCATATTGCTTGCTTGTGTATATTCTAGTTTTGACGGGGCGATTGCTGCAAGTTTGTCTATGACTATTTCGTGTATATTGTCGTGCATCTTTGTAATAATAGTTTTTGTTACCAACAAAGGTAAACTAGCTAGACCAAAATATCAGTTTAAACCTGTAATAAAATCTGCCCTACCTATAACAGGTGTGCGTATAGCTTCTAGCTTGCTTATGCCGATTATTGCGATAGTAATACCTGCTATGCTAGTAAGTGTCGGCTATACCAAACAACAAGCCCTTGCAGAATATGGTATAGCTATGGGTATGACCTTCCCACTATTATACTTGCCGTCTACAATAATAGGGTCACTTGCTATGGCGCTGATACCTGACTTGTCTTCTGATATGGCAGCAGGCAATATTTCGTCGGTGATTGGCAAGATAAAGTCCTCGTTGAAGTTTACTATATTTATCTCGTGTATGGTTATACCTGTTTATCTAGGACTTGGAGAACAGATAGGTTTGTTTTTGTTTAACAATTTAAAAAGCGGCTATTATTTATCTTATGCTTGTTGGATAATGATACCTATAGGCGTAAACAATATTGCGTCTTCTATACTAAATTCTTTAGGACTAGAAGTAAAGGGCTTTGTCAACTATCTTATAGGGTCAATATTTTTGATTGTTTCGCTGGTGGTTTTGCCAAGATACATAGGTATACTAGCATTAGTTTGGGGTATGGGTGCTTGTATGACTGTTGCTGCCCTACTCAACATACGTATGATTCACAAAAAATTAAATAAAAACACACATATAATAAAACCTATCCTACTGATGGCTGGGCTAAGCATACCTTGTGCTATGTTGTGCAACTTTGTTTATGGTGTTATACAGCATATCTTCCCTACTATAATAAGTATTGGTATATGTTGTTGCATAGGAGTTATAAGTTTTGTAACTTTGTGCATAGTGTTTAATTTGATAGAACTTGATAGTTGGTTTGCAAAAATTATCAAAGTAAAACAATCAAAAAAAGTATAATAACTATTTGTTTGCAAAAAACTATACTATGTTTACTTTAATAATAAGAGCATTGATAATATATATAATAGTTTTGGTCGTGTTAAGGCTTATGGGCAAACGACAAATTGCCGAGATGCAACCATTTGAGCTGGTTATAACTCTAATAATGGCAGACCTTGCTTGTATACCTATGGGAGAGACAACGGTGCCTTTGCTTGATGGTATAGTACCTTTGTTGACACTGGCTACTGTACATTATTTGATGTCATTTTTATCTATAAAAAGTGTACACTTGAGAAAGTTCATCAACGGCAAACCTATCATAATAATCGACCCTAACGGCATACGCTACGAAGCATTAAGGGCGCTTAATATGAATTTAAACGACTTGCACGAAGCGTTGCGCATAGCCAATCACTTTTCGTTAGAAGAAATCGCCTATGCGATAGTTGAAACAAACGGCAACATAAGTATCTTGGCAAAATCGCAACTTTCACCACCTACCGCCCAGGATATGAATATAAAAACTGCTCCCGATTCATTAAGCATAATACTAATTAACGACGGCAAAATAATCAAAGAAAACTTGTTGTACCTAAACGTTAAAGAAAATTTTGTCCAAGATGTTTTGCAAAAGCAAAATATAACCAGACTAAAAAATGTACTTATTATGACCGTTAACAAACAAGGCAATATCTATCTACAACAAAAAAACAAACCATCAACTACCCTTAGTGTTAATTTAGAGGAGTTTCAGGTTTGAATCGTGGTATAGGTATGATAATAATAGCATTGTTGCTAGTTGGGTTTGGTATATGGCAAGAAATATATGTAGGCAACATAATAAAAAACTTAACAACAATGTCTTATCAGTTAGAAGTTGTTGTAGACGATAACGAAGATAACATAGATGTAGCCCCAGTACACAAGGAGTTTAAAAAGTTAAGGTCTTTTTGGGACAAAACCGAACACACTATATGCTATATAGTAAATTTTGAAAAGGTAAAATACATAAACGAAAGCATAATAAAACTAGAAGGAGCTATCGACGAAAATGATTTTTCTGTGGCGATGGAGAATGTAAAAACTCTACAAAACTACAGCAAAGCCCTAAAGTACATTATGGGGCTTAACCTTAATAATATATTATAAACAAATAAAACCGCAAAAAAGTATAAAACTCTAATTGCGGTTTTTTATTTAAAATATATTATCATAGCAATAACTACTTCTACACCGATAAGGGCTAGTAGGCTATAAAACAACCTAGAAGTAAACAACTTGGCTAGACCTTTTTTGGTTTGTGGAGCACGTCTTTCGGTATTTTTAAAATATTCTCTAGACATTTCTTGCTCGACACTTTGACGTCTGGCCGAATTTCGCCTTTCTCTTATGACCTGTCTATCTTCACGCCTTAGCTGTCTATAGTTTGGCGAAGAATTAAAATTATGTTTTAGGTCATAATCTCGCCTTTTATTCTCATCTTTTAGTACCGAGTAAGCTTCAGTTATCAGTGCAGTGTACTTTTGAGCAAAGTCTTTGTCGCCACGATATACGTCTGGGTGGTACTTTGTGATGAGTTCGATGTAGGCTCTCTTGATTTGCATTTGAGTTGCGTTGGAGCGAACCTGCAACACTTCATAAAAGTTCTTCATACTTTCATTATAGTCATTTGAAAATTATTTGGCAATACTTTTTTTAATTTTTTGCAAAATATTAGGCAAATGTTTGGTATTTTGTTGATATTTCTGGCAAAAATACCTTGTTTAAGACGAAAAACAAGGCTCTAAGCCTTGTTTAATACTTTCTTTAAGAACTTACCGGTATAACTGGTTGAGTGTTTTGAGACCTTTTCTGGGGTCCCAGTTACAACAACTTGTCCACCCCTGTCGCCACCTTCTGGTCCAAGGTCAATTATATAGTCTGCGACTTTAATGACATCTAGGTTATGCTCGATAACAACAACAGTGTTGCCTTTATCAACCAACTCTTGCAAAATTTTGATAAGTTTTGCTACGTCGTCCATATGAAGACCTGTTGTAGGCTCATCTAAGATATAAACTGTTTTGCCAGTGCTACGTTTAGATAGTTCGGTAGCTAGTTTTACACGTTGCGCTTCGCCACCGCTAAGAGTGGTTGCACTTTGACCAAGCTTGATATACCCCAAACCTACATCATACAAAGATTGTATTTTGTTTTTGATAGATGGTATATTTTCAAAAAATCTCAAGGATTCTTCTACAGTCATATCTAGGACATCACTGATAGACTTGCCTTTATATTTTACTTGCAA
>JAZUPV010000062.1:0-12609 GCA_045605365.1 Clostridia bacterium | reverse complement strand
CTAATACTATAATTTCTATTTTGTTCTAAAATGTCGGCAATTAAGTTAATTCTTTCTATAGATAAAGTTTCTCCAAAATTAGTATTTAGAATTTCTGTTAACTGTGATAAATTGCATACATTATTAGCTTCTACATCTTCTATGTTTGCATCTATAAAAACAATAATAGAATTTATGGTAGTGTTTTTTGGTAATATTTTTGATAGTTTGTATATGTGGGATTTATTTTGCTTAACAGGGTTGTAAAAATAATTTAATACACTGCCATTTGCTAAAACTTGTCTCCATTCTTGTTGATGTTCTGAGCCGTAAATTTTGCCTTGATAATGTTTTGTTTCAATAACAAAGATTCCGTTTTTATTAACGCATATATGATCAATCTGTACAGATTTGTTGTTTGAAATAAATTTATAGTCGTTGAATATCTTAACGCTCCCTGAAGAATACCCTAAAACATTACGAACTAATAATTCACCTTCTTTTCCAATGTGTTCAGAATCTTCAGAAAAATATCTTTGAGACCTTGGTCGATGTTTAACTGACTGGTCTTTATTTAAAATATTGTTTTTGTACAATATGAAAGCTACAATAGCTCCAATTAAAACAACTGAGATTAAAAATTCCATATAAATACCAACTGTTATTTTTTAATTAAAAAAGGCTCGGACCATTAGATCCGAACCTTTTATTTTGGCTCCCCGAGTAGGGCTCGAACCTACAACCTATTGGTTAACAGCCGAGTGCTCCACCATTGAGCTATCGAGGATTATCGCATTTGTTTATTCAATGCTCTATGATAATAACAAATATAAAAACAATTGTCAATAAAAATTTTAATATTTTTAAAAAAATTTTTTTATTTTATTTATATTCAAGTTTTGACATAAAAGATTATTTTTATTACAATAATAATATAACAATATTTATGGAGCAAAAAGCAATGATTATTATTGGTAGTGACCACGGTGGATGGGAGCTTAAAAATTATATTAAACTATATTTATTAGACAATGGTTATCAACTAGTTGACGTTGGTGCTGAGACCCTTGACCCAGAAGATGATTTTAGTTATTATGGTAAGTTGTTGGTAAATAAGATGCAACAAGACCTAGAAAACAACAAGGGTATCTTTATATGTGGTTCTGGAGTAGGGGCTTGTATCGTATGCAATAGACACAAAGGTATATATGCAGCTAACTGTACCAATGTAGACCAAGTCAAACTTGCAAGAAATCACAATAATTTAAACGTACTTAATCTTGGGGGCAGATTTGTATCACAACAAGATGCTATTGATATGGTAAAGGCGTTTTTAGATACAGAGTTTTTTGGTGGCAAGTATTTGAGACGTTGTCAAGATTTAGATAGTTAATTATAATTAGACGTCCTTATTCATATATTATTATATGAAAAAGGGCGTTTTTTTGTTTGTGATAGTTTTTGTAACTTTTTTGTTTAGCGGTTGCAATAGCAAACTATATTTTTTGGCTAGGCAAAATATAAGCGAATATAGACAATGTCTATTTATGGCTAGTTGTGAAGATTTTATTGCGACATTTACTAGTGGCAAGAGAGAAAGCTCTTATTATTATGACGGCGGTAGCACTAGGCTTGTTGAGTTTGGTGTGGTTAGCATAAAATATACTTCAAAGTTAACTGTAGATAGCGTACCGCAATATTTGTTGTTTATAGATACTATGCAGTACGAAGGGGTATTGGAGTTTAACCCTATAGACAACACTTATGTTGCTGATATATGCAAAAATATTTCTAGTTATGCTGATATATATCTTAGGGTGTATGGCGGCGGAGTAGACGAACAGATGAAGCTACCTTGTGTGTCAAATAATTGGAGAGTGTCTTATAAGCAAGCTTTTGATATAGCTATAAGTCATTTTGAACCAACCTTAAGGAGCCAAATAGTCAAAAACAAAATAAACGGTGAGTTTTTTATCAAGATAGTCGGTGACAATGTGGGCGATATTTTTGATATATGTTGGTATGTTAGCTATCTTGGCAAAGATGGCACGGTGCTTGCGTGTATAATCAACCCTAACACAGGCGAGATTTTGGCAGACAAGAGCCAAACAAAGTAGTCAATAAATATTTGCCATAAGTTTTTGGTTTGTGATACAATAAAAGTATGAATATCAACAAAGTTATTTTAAAAACAGCATTGATTACGTTGGCTGTCATAATAGGTGTGTTTGGTATAGTGTGCTTGTTTATAGGGTTGTTTTCTCCTATAACATTTGCAAAACTCTTTGAAGATACCGGTAGCTTAGGCACTAGTTATTATTTTTATGAAAAAGCCTACTCAAAATCTACCGATATCAACCACACATATACTTTAGTAGACAAAGCAATTCAGTTCAAACTAGACAAAAAGGTTGTAAAATATTATGAACAACTATCTAGCCACGAACAATATCAAGAGTTTGTTGAGTTTAAAAACGAACATAATTATTCTAACCAAAACAACATCTTGACCAACGTTATGATGTCTAACGAAGACAACCGTCTAAAAACAAGATATGTTTCTAGTCTTGCAACTATTGACCTTGACAAAGCTTTCAAATATGCCATACAAGACCTTAATGATATAGACGTAAATGAACAAAATATCAATTTTGTTATAAGTGGCTTGTATAAATATATAACAGAAGACAATTCAAAATATTTTGATTCTAACGATTATTCTGTAGACGGGGTGCTCGTTGCGGATAAAATTAAAGATACTTTTGACCAGTTAAACACCGTTTATCAGGCAAAAAAATCTACCGCATCAAAATATCAACTAGCACAATACAGCAACAAACTTGTTGATATGTGCCAAACAATGATACTAATCAGTGACATAGTCGACCATAGTGTAATAACTACAGACTATAATATAGACAATCTAAAAGATACATTGGCAGTTTTGGTTGAAGAGTTTCAATCATATTGTAGGTAATAATAAATGGCAAAAACATTTAATACAGTCAAAGACCAAGAAAAAGCCTTTTTGGTAGGGGTGTCTTTTGACAAGACAGTGACAGATATAGATGCTTCTTTAGCGGAGTTAGAAAGCCTTGCTCATACAGCAGGGCTATTAGTCGTGGGCAAAGCCTTTCAAAATATCAAAGAAAATACTCCAGCCACCCTTATCGGCAAGGGCAAAGTCGCCGAAGTCGCCGCTCTTGTCAAAGAATGTGGGGCAGACGTTGTCATACTAGACTGCGAACTTACCGGTTCACAAATCAACAACCTAAGCGACGTATTTGGTGTAAAAGTTATCGATAGGTCAATATTAATACTAGATATATTTGCTGGTCGTGCCACTTCTAACGAAGGTAGACTTCAGGTTCAACTAGCTCAACTAAAATATACCTTGCCACGTATATCTGGTATCAGTGGTACTAGTGGTAGATTTGGTAGTGCAGGTGTAGGTATGAGAGGCCCTGGCGAAACAAAACTCGAACTAGACAAACGTACCATAAAAGAAAATATATACAAATTAGAAAAGCAAATAGAAAAAATAAAACAACAACGTGACTTGCGCAAAACCAACCGTCAACGTTCTAAAGTAAAAAGTGTAGCCATAGTAGGTTATACCAACGCCGGCAAAAGTACCCTTATGAACCTGATAACAAAAGCCGGTATATATGCAGACGACAAGTTATTTGCTACACTTGACACAACCACACGTAGTGTTTGGCTAGACAATGGCAAAGAAATATTGCTAACCGACACAGTAGGTTTTATAGACAAATTGCCACACGCCTTTATACAAGCATTTTCTGCCACATTAGAAGAAGCCGCTTCTGCAGATTTGTTATTGCACGTTATAGATATAACCAACCCAAATTATCAAGAACAAATCTCTATCGTCAACGGCGTACTAAAAGACCTTGGTGCAGACAAAATACCTACAATTATGGTTTATAACAAAATTGACAACAAGAGTGGTCCTTTTGAATTGCCACAAGGGGTAGTGTGCATCTCTGCGAGAAAAAATATCGGCATAGAAAACTTAAAACAAGCCATCACAACAACATTGTTTAATGAATAACCCAAAACCGCCTCAAAAGGGTGGTTTTTATTTTTTTATGATAATATGCACATTTTTTGACATAAGCCAATATTATGTAGTATACACAAGATAAAAATTTGATACACAAAAGATTATTTTACATAAAACACTTTGTTCAGTATGCAAAAGATAAAATTGTACGTTTAGCTTATACTATATAGGAGGAGAATTTTTATGCAAGGTATGTTTGGAAGAGAATGTGGTATGCACGAAGGTGGCAACGATTGCTGCTGGATAATTTTATTGCTATTGCTTTTAGGTAACTGCGGTTGCGGTATAGGTCACAACATTGATTGCTGCACTTTGGTACTTTTACTTATTATTTTAGGTTCTTGCGGTAACAACAATAGACAATGCTGCTAATACATAGCAAAAAAACAAACACTTGAGTTTATACTCAGGTGTTTTTATTTTTTATTGAGTTTATAAAAAAACAATTTTGGTCTAATATTATATAGATATACTTAGTTTTGGTTACAAAAACGGTTTTTATATCAATATTTTATGCTAATATTTAATAGTTTTTGTTGACAAACGATAGCGTTTAGTATAAACTAGATTTGTTTAAAACTGGACAATTATATATTGCCCCTAAAAACGACTTTTATAAAACTTATATGACTTGCATGTTAAGGAGATTTTTAATGAAAAAGTATAAAAAATATTTAACCTCTGGTATACTTGCAGCAGCAATGGTTGGTAGCACTTTTGCCATTCCTGTAAGCCACGTTAAAGCATACGCAGCAAATCCTACTCCTGGTGATGTTAAGATTGGCGACGTAGTAACTGTAAAGAAAATGCCTTCAGTTGGTAAAGTTGACGTTGAGATTTCTTTGCCAAAAGCAACAACTAGCGCTTGGAAGGTAGCTACAGATTCTATAGTTTCTATCAAGATTTACGAGCCTAGCGGTAGAGAAGTGCCAGCTGCAAAAATCACTACTGGTACAAGTGATTACAAATTCACTCCAACCAAAGTAGGTAGATATACAGTTGTTTATACTGCAACTAATGATTATGGTGTTGTTACTACTTCTGAGAAATATTCTATCTTAGTTAGTGCAGACACTTATTCTATGACTTTTGCACAAAACAACCAAGTAGTACTTCCAGGTTATATCGATACTCTAGCTTCAAGATTTGATGGCAACAAAGTACCTAACGTAACTCTACCAAACCCTGACGTTTATAACGAAGACGGCGTTTTGGTTTATACAAACGGTGCTTACAACCCAGCTCTTGACGAAGCTGATGCAGAAGAAAAACTTGGTCTTACTGCACAACAAATTGCTTATTACAAAAAGTGCGCTATAAAGATCGTTGCAAAAACTGACAACCATACTTATTCTTCATTGGATAGTACATTAGTATCTACAAATGGCAACTATTCTTTTGCTCCAGAAGAAGGTACAAACGTTGTTACTTATACTTATTACAATACAGATAGCAACCTATCTTTACAAACTCAAACAAAAACTATTATTGGTAGCAACACATATGACCATACAAACATAGAGATTGGTTATACTATACCTGACGCTCCAACAACAGCAAGTTTGAACGAAAGAACTTATCTTCCATATGCTTCTGCATATAACAAAAACGATGCAAACAGCAAACTTAACGTTTATACAGATGTTAAAGTTACCCTAAAAGGTACAACTCCTGCAAACGTTGCAGTTGAAGAAGACGAAGATGGTCTATACTTTATCCCAACAGTTGACGGTGGTGATTACCAAATCACATATTCTGTTAAAGATTATTATGGCAACGTTGGTGAAACATACAAGTACACTATCGAAGATGTAAAAGATAACACAGCTCCTACACTTTATATTGTTAGGGGTTATGATATGGCTGATATTGCTACTGCAGCTCACGACCTACACGAAGCTAAATACCTAGTACCAAGCAAAGTAGGTAGAGCAAAAGGTACAATCACAATGCCAGCTATGTATGCTACTGACAGTGTTATTTCTGATTTTAGCAGCTTTACATTCTATCGTACTATCTCTTCTACATTATTAGATAGTTCTATCAACCTACAAACTGATACTTACCACCCATTTACTTCAGACCCATCAAACCCTGGCAAAACAAGCTATACTTCTGCAGAAAAAGCATCTAGAGAAGTAGAACTTGACATCTCTGATGAGGACAAATTCCCAGCTGGTGATTATACAGTTACTTACCGTGTTTCTGACGGTAGTGGTCTAAGTGCAAGTTGGGTTACTAACTTCACTATTAGCGAAGACTTTACTGATTCTCAAGTGCCAGTAGTTACTTTTGCTGACAACTTCCCATCAGTAGCAACTTATGACCAAGTTGTATCTTTCGCAAAACCTACAGTTACTGACAACTCATCTAGCGTGGTTGACGTTAGATATTACCTAGAATTTGGGGCAAAAACTAAAATCTACGAAGTAACTGAAGACAAAAACAATGACAAAAACCTAAGTTTTGATATGTCTACTAAGATTGCTGGTCAATCAAATGCTACTATTTATGAACTAGCTATCGAAAACGGTGGACAATTTGAAGTTGTTGCTTATGCTACAGACCCATACAACAACACTCAAACTTATAGAAAAACAATCTATGTTAACAACATCAACGACGGCAACGCTCCAGAAGCTACTGGTGTTGCTGGTACAAGTGTTACTACAAACACTTACGAACAATACTCAACAGTAAAAGTTGATGGTGTAACATTTACTGACGAAGACAGAAGTCTTATGATTGTTGTAACAGTAAGAGACAACAACGGCAACGTTGTTACTGGTATCAATGCTCTTGGTGCTATTGCAAAATCTTATGATGCAGGCAAATACACTTATACACACCCTGGTATATCATTTACAGCTAACTTAGCAGAAAGTTACACAGTAACATATACTGCTATCGACTCTGGCAACAACGGTACTAGCGTAACAACAGTTCTTCCAAAACTTGTTGACAAAGAAGCTCCACGTATCACTGGTGTAGTTAACAACAAAACATACACTATGGAACTTGGTACTCGTTATGACCTAGGTATTGCAGAAGTTATCGACAATGTTGACGATGATTTAACTGCAGAAGTAACTTGTGTAGAAAACCCAGAATACATCAATGGTTCTCTATTCGTTCCACTACAAGTTAACGAAAACGGCTACACAATCAAATACACAGCTAAAGACAATGATGGTAACGTTGCTGAAGAAGTAACAATCTACATCAAAGTTGTTGACACAACAAAACCTATTTTGACAGTTAACAACGGTCAAGGTTACGAAGCTGACAGAAAAGAATTTACTACAGTAACTGATTCTGCTGAATATGGCAAAATCTATATCCCTGATTTCTCAAGTGAAGACGTTTACCACGACTTTACAATTGGTGCTGGTTCTCTAAATATGGGTTCAACTGCAAAAGTTGTTATCTCTGGACCAGATGGCAAAAAGTACACTGTTGACAATTCTGTTGAAAAATACAAAATTGGCTTTGACGAAGACAGACAAGAATATTTCTTTACACCTACTACAAAAGGTACTTATACAGTAACATACAGCGCAAGCGACTTTAGCAACAACGCTGCTGAAGACCAAGTTATCAATATCTTGGTTGGTGAAACTGTAAAACCTACAGTTAGTTACGGTGACAGTATCGCTACAAAACTTAAACTTAGCGATGGCAAATTAATTATTGATACTTCTAAGATTGTTATCCAAGATAACATTATCCCAGAAGAAGGCGAAGAGTTTAAATACAACACAATTACTCTTAACGAGAAAAACGCAGGTACTTCAGTTAAATATGAAGAATCTGGAGAAGACGGACAAATCCGTACTTATACTTTTGAAACAGAAGGTACTTATGTGCTAACTATCACTGCAAAAGACGCTGCTGGTAACTTAGGTACTTATTCTACAGAAATCGTTGTTGTTGGTGACAATTCTACAGAAAACTACACTAACGAAACTACAGGTGTTATCCTTATTGTTGTTTCTCTAGTTATCCTTGCTGGTGTTATCGTATTCTTTGCAAAAGGCAAAGGCAGTAAGGGCAAAGGCAAATCTACTAAAAAAGCTACAAAAAAAGTAGAAGCTAAAGAAGTAAAAACTGAAGCTAAAGAAACTGTTGTAGAAGTTAAAGAAGAAAAATAATTATTAAAAAAACTAAGCTCAATGCTTAGTTTTTTTTATTTCAAAATATGAACATATGTTTTAAACAACATACTATTTGTTGCAAAAATTGGGGCATAGTGTTATACTTTTAGAGTAAATTGTAAATTATATAAAGGATAAATATGAGCGAGTTTCAATTACGCAGTGAGTATAGTTTAGCTGGTGATCAACAACAAGCTGTTGATAGCATAACCCAAGGTATCAAACGTGGCGACAAGTCTCAAGTATTGTTGGGTGTTACTGGTAGTGGCAAAACTTTTACTATGGCAAACATCATCAAAAACGTCGGCAAGCCAACATTGGTACTTGCTCACAATAAGACTCTAGCCGCTCAGCTTTGCAACGAGTTTAGAGAGTTTTTCCCTAACAATAGGGTAGAGTTTTTTGTTTCTTACTATGATTATTATCAACCAGAGGCTTATATAGTAGCTAGTGATACCTATATAGAAAAAGATATGTCTATCAATGACGAAATTGACAAACTTCGTCACTCTGCGACAAGTTCTTTATTAGAAAGAGATGATGTTATTGTTGTGTCGTCAGTTTCGTGTATATATGGTTTGGGTGAACCTGAAGAATATCTAAAACTACACATCTCACTAAGACAAGGCGATAAAGTTGACCGAAATGATATTATAAAACGTCTTATCGAGATACGTTATGAACGTAACGAAATTGACTTTAAACGTAGTACTTTTAGAGCAAAGGGTGATGTTTTGGACATTTATCCTTCTAGTTATACAGACAAAGCTGTAAGAATAGAGTTTTTTGATGATGAGATAGAGCGCATTGTTGAGTTTGATGTAGTCAGTGGCAAAGCCATCAGCAAATTATCACACGTTGCTATATATCCAGCTTCGCACTATGCTATAGGTAGTGAAAAGTTAGAACAAGCATTGCAACAAATAGAACAAGACAAACAACAACAAGTACAAGCTTTTAAAGACAAAAACAAACTGTTAGAGGCCCAACGCCTTGACGAGCGCACAAGCTATGATATAGAGATGATGCGAGAGATAGGGTATTGTAGCGGTATAGAAAACTATTCAAGGTATTTTGATGGTAGAAAGCCCGGCGAAGCGCCCTATACCTTGTTAGATTATTTTAACAAAGATTTTCTATTGTTTATTGACGAAAGTCATATGACTGTACCACAAATCAAAGGTATGTATAATGGCGATAGAGCTCGCAAAGACAATCTTGTAGGTTATGGCTTTAGACTAAATTCATCTTATGACAATCGTCCACTTAACTTTGACGAGTTTAACAGTAGACTTAACCAAACGGTCTATGTTTCTGCAACACCAGCGCCATATGAGATGACTATTGCCGACAACGTAGCTACACAAATAATACGTCCTACAGGTCTTTTAGACCCAGAAGTTGTCGTAAAGCCTATCAAAAACCAAATTGATGATTTAATTGAAGAGATTAATAATGTAGTAGAAAAGAGTGGTAGGGTACTAATAACCACCCTTACAAAAAAGATGGCAGAAAGTCTCACAACTTATCTTATCGATTATGGTATAAAAGTTAGGTATATGCATTCTGACATCGACACATTAGAACGTATAGAAATTATCAACGGTCTAAGACAAGGTGCTTTTGACGTGTTGGTTGGTATCAATCTTCTTAGAGAAGGTCTTGACATACCTGAGACTATGCTGGTCGCTATTTTAGATGCGGACAAAGAAGGTTTTCTTCGTAGCGAAACATCTCTTATACAGACAATCGGTCGTGCTGCTCGTAATAGCCAAGCAAAAGTTATTATGTATGCTGACAATATGACAGACTCTATGAAAAGAGCTATTGAAACTACTGCAAAACGTCGCAAATTACAACAAGAATATAACGAAAAACACGGTATTATACCAAAAACAATAATTAAATCAGTAAAAAATACCCTTGAGATATCTTCTAAAGAAATCGATAATAACAAAAAAGTTAATCGCAAAGATATCGAAAAAGAAATCGAAAAACTTAAAGGGTTTATGGATATGTCGGTCAAGACGCTTGATTTTGAAAGCGCAATAAAACTAAGAGACCGTATAGCAGAACTAAAAAGACAACTAAACAACTAATAGTAGGAGTTTGTATGGAAGAAAATATTATAATCAAAGGAGCCAAAGAGAATAACCTAAAAAACGTTGACTTGACCTTGCCAAGAAATAAGCTTATTGTTTTTACTGGGGTTAGTGGTAGTGGCAAGTCGACACTTGCTTTTGATACTATCTTTGCAGAAGGTCAACGTAGATATGTAGAGTCATTATCTTCTTATGCAAGACAGTTTTTGGGGCAAGTTCAAAAACCAGACGTTGAAAGTATAGAGGGTCTTTCTCCTGCTATATCTATCGACCAAAAGACAACTTCGCACAATCCGCGTTCTACAGTCGGTACTGTTACAGAGATATATGATTATTTACGTTTGTTATATGCCAATGTTGGTACTCCATATTGTCCACACTGTCACAAACCAATCGCAAAACAATCTGTAGATAATATTATTGACCTTATTAAGCAAAAACCAGAAGGTACCAAACTAATCATTACTTCGCCAGTTGTTCGTGGTCAAAAAGGTTCTTTTGCAAAATTATTTGAAGATTTTAGAAAAGACGGTTATGTTAGGGTAGAAGTTGATGGAGTAATATATACCTTAGACGAAGAAATCACCCTTGACAAAAATATCAAACACAACATAAATATTGTTGTTGATAGATTGGTTATCAAACCTGACATTGACAAGCGTCTTTCTGAAAGTTTAGAGATTGCTCTTAAACTTAGCGATGGCTTGGTATATGTAGAGAGTGATGGCGAAACTACTACTTATAGCAACAAGTTTGCTTGTAGCGAATGTGGTTTTTCTTTTGACGAAATCAGCCCAAGATTGTTTAGTTTTAATACTCCATTTGGCGCTTGTCCAAATTGTAGCGGTCTTGGTTTTACCAGCGAAATAGACGAAAATCTAATTTTAAGAAAAAGTGACAAGTCTATAAGAGAAGGCGGCTTAAGGGTTACTGGTTGGATGATGGAGATAGGGTCTATCAGTGCAATGTACTACAATGCCTTATCAAAAAAATACAACTTTAGCCTAGACACTCCAGTAAAAGACTTGCCAAAAGATATTTTGCATATATTGTTATATGGAAACAACGGAGAAGAACTAGACCTAGAATATAACACTGCTAAATTCAGTGGCGAGTATAAGGGTAGTTACGAAGGTCTTATACCTAACTTAAAACGTAGGTTTACTGAATCTAATAGTGAATATGCCAAGAGCGAAATAGCCAAACTTATGCGTGAACAAGAGTGCCCACTATGCAAGGGTAAACGTCTAAACGAACAGGCTCTTTCTGTAAAAGTCGGCAAATATAATATTATAGAAATGACCGACCTTAATGCTTATGAACTAAAAAATTATCTAGCTAATCTAAATTTAAACAAGAGCCAAACTTTGATAGCAGAACCTATCTTAAAAGAAATCAACGCAAGATTAGACTTTTTGTGCAATGTAGGTTTAGACTATTTGACACTTAGCCGTACAGCTCGTACCCTTAGTGGTGGCGAAGCACAACGTATACGTCTTGCCACTCAGATTGGTAGCGGTCTTGTAGGTGTTTTGTATATTTTAGACGAGCCAAGTATTGGTTTGCACCAGAGAGACAACGAAAAGTTGATATATACATTACAACGTTTGCGTGATTTGGGCAATACACTTATCGTAGTAGAACACGACGAAGACACAATGCTTGCAGCTGACTATCTTGTAGATATTGGACCAAGAGCGGGTGTTCACGGTGGAGAGATTGTTGCTCAAGGCAGCATAAAAGATGTTATAAAAAATGCCAACTCTATCACTGGCAAATACCTTAGTGGAGAGTTAAAAATACCTGTCCCAGCAAAACGCAAATCGCCAGAAAAGGGCTTTATAACTATCGTAGGGGCAAAACAAAACAACCTTAAAAACATATCGGTAGATATACCAAAGGGGCTTTTGAGTGTTGTTACGGGTGTTAGTGGTAGCGGCAAGAGTAGTTTGATAAATGATGTTTTGTATCCTGTACTATCAAACAACCTTAACCGTAGCAACTTGATAGAAGGCAAGTTTAAATCTATCCAAGGTCTAGATGGTTTAGACAAAGTTATAAATATCGACCAATCTCCAATTGGTCGTACGCCACGTAGCAACCCAGCAACATATACGGGTGTTTTTGGACCAATAAGAGAGTTGTTTGCAAGTACGCAAGAAGCCAAAGAGCGTGGTTATAACAGCGGTAGATTTAGTTTTAACGTTAAGGGTGGTAGATGTGACGCCTGTGATGGTGACGGTGAAAAGAAAATAGAAATGTACTTTTTGCCAGATGTTTATATACC
>JAZUPV010000061.1:0-15386 GCA_045605365.1 Clostridia bacterium | reverse complement strand
AGACCGCTTGGCCTCCGACTTCTATAAAAGTGTGTTTTTTAATATTTGTTAGTCGTTTAGGCTATTGATAATGCTATCAATGTCGATGATGTCTTCGTCGCTGGTTTCGTCTACAAAAACTGTACCGTCTGGAGCAATATCAACTTCGATATCTGTATTAGTATCAGTAGTTGTATCAGCATCGTCATTAGCGTCAGCTTCATCCATTTCTTTTAGTTGAGCTTCAAGATCAGCGATGTCGCTCTTAATATCGTCTACGTTCTTTTTCAAGATTTTGTTTGTTTTTTCTAAGATAGGGAATCTATCTTTGTTAGCAGCCATAACTTCTTCGCAGTGTTGAACTGATAGTCTCAAACCTTCTAGTAGGTCTAGTTCTTCTGCTAGTTTCTTAGCTTTTTCTTCGTCGATATCAACATAGTTGTTTACGCCATAAAGCAATACTTTTTGTTTAGCAACGATAGCTTCTTTTCTTCTAAGCTTTTTCTTGTCACTCTCAAGTGTAGCATTAACTCTACGAAGTGGCATATAGTCTTTTTTGTTGATAGATAGTTCTTTTTCGTTTTCTTTTAGACGTTGTCTTAGTACAACTAGTTTTTCTTCGATTTCTTCACGAGTCATACCTGCAGCAGCAACAACTGTTTCTACTACTGGAGTTTCTTCGATTTGTTTTGTCAAAGATACAACTTGGTCATTAGCAGAAGCTAGACGTGTGTGAGTTTCTTGTAGTTGAGCGTTGGTGTCTTTTAGTTGAGTGTTAGCTTCAGCCAATTGACGTTTCAACTCTTCGATTTCTTCTGATAGTTTTGCTTTTTCTTCGTTAGCGATACGTTTTGCTTCTTCAGCTTCTTTTTCTGCGTTGATTCTAGCTTCTTCTTCGATTTCTTTTAGGCTTTCTTTAGAAACTTCTGCAATAATGCTATTGATATCTTCTTCGTTAAGTTCAGGTTCTTCTTCAACAACAGGAGCTGGCTTAGGTTGTTCTTTTGCTTTTTGAGCTTCTTCGTATTCTTTACGTCTTTGTTCGATAATTCTAAGTCTTTCTGCGTTTTTCTCACGTTCAGCAGCTTCAACTTGCTCTTTTGTAGGACCTTTTTGTTTTTTCAAAAGTTGTTCTTCTTCACGAGCCTTTTCATAATCGATACCATCAAAAGTCTCTTTTGGAGCTTCTGTGATGATAGGTTCTTGTTTTGGTTCAGGCTTTGGCTCTGGTTTTTGTTCTACAAAATTTCTTTCTTCAGGTTTTGGTTCTTGATAAGTGATTTGTTCGTATTCTTCTTCTGGAGCGTTTTTAAGCATCTTTGGACGAGAATAGTTTTCGTCGTTAGATGTTTTTTTGCGTTTAAAGAAGATACCATTAGAGTTGTCAATAACAGAAATTAACAAATCTGACAAGAAAACGATAATAAATGCACCAAGTGCAATAATTCCTAAAACTGCTAATACATTTAGAAATACATCAAAAAATGACATTGAGAATCCTCCTAAAAACAAATAATTTTTAAAAAATAATTTTCCACTGGTGGAAGCGGCGGGAGTTGAACCCGCGTCCGAAAAAACAAATTCTGGCTTTTCTCCGTGCGCAGGAGATTGAAAGAGTCTCGTTAAATTTTGTCAATCAGCAAACTCAATTTAACCAGCCAATAATACTACCCTACAGCCTTGGCAAACTATAGAGAGTCGCTCAAATATTGATGCCTATAATAAACTTTGAGCACATTTATAATAGACAAGCTACATTACGCTGCAGCTAGGCAAGAATTATTGTTTGCGTTTAATTTTTTTATCGTTATTACACAGCCGATACCTGTGGCACGCTTTACCAAAATTTCAATTTCTCCGTCAAAACCAAAATCGCCCCCATATATATAATAGGTTTAATAGTTGATTTGACGCAAATTAGTTCTTAAGATGTCTTGTTGCTTTAGAGCATCTTTTTTGTCAAATAATTGTTTACCTTTGCACAAAGCAACTTCTATCTTAACTAAGTTTTTTTCAAAATAAACTTTTGTTGGTACTAAGGTAAGACCTTTTTCAGTTACTTTTTGCTTTAACTTTAATATTTCGTTACGATTAAGCAGCAATTTTACATCACGTCTTGGGTCTGGTATAAAACTAGCAGTCTTGTCATAAGGTTTGATATAAGCATTTTTAACAAAGACTTCGTTGTTTTTTATCACAACAAAACTATCGTTAAGATTGATGCCACCATTTCTTATAGATTTGACTTCGCTACCTTTAAGCACGACACCAGCTTGATACGTATCTAAAATATGGTAGTTAAAGTGTGCTTTTTTGTTAGAAGCAACAATTTTCATTTAACACACCTCTATTATAACACGATTATTATATTTTGCAATACCCTATTTTGTTAAAAATTCTATTTTTTAAAGGGCAAATTTAAAAAAATTGCATTTTTGAGGGGTAAAATTAATGTTTTTTCGCATTTTTTACCCCAAAAAAATGCATTTAATAAATTTATAGTTAAAAAGTAGTTTTGTTTTTATAACTTTATTTTTAGCTATTTTTATATGTTTTTTGGTAGATTAAAATACCTTTTTTATAAATTTAAAGAAAACTTTGCGCTCTCTTAGGTTGGTATCAACAACTTCTATCTCTACCCTGTCACCTAGTCTAAAACGGTTGTGAGTACCTATCAAAGTATAGGTGGTATCTTCATACTCATAGTTGTCGTTTGGCAAGTTGTCTAGGTTGCAGACACCTTCGCAGGTATTTTCTAACATAACGAATATACCACGTTGGTTAAGACCAGAGATAATACCAGTAAATTTTTGACCGATAAACTGTGCCATATATTCGGTCTTTTTCATATCGTCAACTGCTCTCTCCATCTCTTCGGCAAGTTTTTCTCTTTCGCTAGATTGAACAGAAGCTTTTGCGACAAAATCTTTATATTCGTTTACAACTTGACCTTTTAGTGTTTCGTGAAGATATTGTTTGATTATACGATGTATACATAAGTCAGGATAACGTCTAATAGGTGAAGTAAAGTGACAATAAAATGTACTAGCCAAACCAAAGTGACCAAGACATTCTGGCACGTATCTTGCTTTTTTAAGTGATCTTAGCATAACAGAACTGATAACATCTTTGTAAGACTTTTCTTCAATACCAGCTAAGATTTGTTTTAAATCCATAGGCTTAACATCTCTTAAGTCACAGTCATAATGTATGCCAAAAGAGTTTAAGAAAGCAAACAAGGTTGTCATTTTGTCAGCGTCTGGCTTTTCGTGAACACGATATACAAAAGGTAGTTTTAACTTGTCAAAATGTTCTGCAATGGTCTCATTGGCGATAACCATAAATGTTTCGATAAGTTTGTGAGCACGGTTTTGTTCTCTAGCTTTGACATCTACAAGTTTGCCACGTTCGTCAATGACAAGGTAAGTCTCTGGGAAGTCAAAGTCGATAGCTCCACGAGCGTCTCTAACGTCAGAAAGTAGTTGAGATAGTTCGCCCATTTGCAAGATAGTTTCTTTAATATCAGCAAACTTAGCGCTTTCTTGTTCGTCACCTTCTAAAATCTTAAATACAGAAGTATATGTCATACGGTGACGGCTCTTGATAAAGCTTTCACAAATTTCGTGGTTAATTACTTTACCAGTTGCGTCAATATCCATAAATACTGACATAGTTAGTCTTTCGACACCTTCGTTAAGAGAACAAATACCATTAGAAAGTTCTTTTGGCAACATTGGCACTACTCTATCACAGAAGTAAACACTTGTTGCACGTTTATAAGCTTCTTCGTCTAAGACACTGCCTTTTTGAACATAGTGACCAACGTCAGCGATATGCACACCAAGTTTGTAGATGCCGTTTTCTACGCTTAGAGATATAGCATCGTCAAGGTCTTTTGCATCTTCGCCGTCAATAGTAAATGTCACAAGTTCGGTTAGGTCCTTACGGTTTTTCTTAGCGTTTTCGCTAACTTGTTGTGGCACTTTGCGTACATATTCTAAGACATCTTTTGGGAATTCTTCGTAGATTTTGTATTGACGCATCAAACTCAAAACGTCATTGCCCGGAGCACCTGGGTCACCGATAACTTCGTTGACAAAACCTTCGGGTTTCTTTTCTCCGCCGTAGTTGGTTATGGTAACGACAACTTTGTCACCGTCTTTTGCACCAAGGTTTTTGCCACCTGGGATAAAGATATCTTTGTTATATTTTGAGTCGTCAGGTACAACCCAACCAAAGTTTTTGAAGTTTTGATAAGTACCTACTATTTGGTCAGTTTCTCTAGACAAAATTTTGATAACTCTGCCTTCGTCGCTCTTCTCTGCACCTTCGTCATAATCTTTGACAAGTTCTACTAGAACTATATCGTTGTTCATAGCGTTGTTGATATTTTTTGCAGGGATAAACACATCTTGCTCGGTACTATCAAGTGGCTCTACAAAAGCAAAACCTTTGGCATTGCCGATTAGCTTGCCCTTGACCATACCTAACGAACGAATTGACGCAAATTGACCTTTGTCGTATTCGTATATATCGCCTTCTTGGATAAGTTCTCTCAAGGCGTCGTTGACGTGTGCTTTTTGCAAATCTAATTTGTCTGCGATAAGTGCAGATAGTTCATTAAGACCGTCATAGTGAAAGTTGTTGGTTTGTAGACAGTCAAGAACGTTTTGTTTAATCATAATTTTCTCCTAAATAGAAAAATAAGAGTGGCAAAAAACATAATAGATTTTTCCCACTCTTTTTATATTAGCCTTTATAAATTGCAGTCAAAATAAAGTAAATAACTACGCATACCGCAATAAAAACAGCAAGTGCAATTGTTAATCTCTTAAGCATACCTTGACGAGAATTTGCTTTGTTTTGAGAATAGAAACTCTCATTGGTACCGGTAATAACATTTGCTCCACCTTCGCCTTCGCTTGGTTGGATAAGTGCTACAATTATAAGAGCAACGGCAGCTACCGCAATAAGAACCATCAATACTTGACGTATAACAGGAAAGCTATTGATGACCCAGTTAGGCAAACTAGCAAGTAAGTTGTACATTTTTGTCTTCTCCTTAAAATTCAACTAGTATTTTATCATAAAAATGCTATTTAAACAACTAAATCGCTGTCTAATTTTACTGAAAAACCGCTAAAAGTATGGCAGCTACTATACAAAGTATACATACAGCTAATTGTAACCACACAACTTTGGTCTTTTGAACATTTTTGTTAATAAAAGAAATAAGTGTCCACAACGCAAATATCATACAAATACCAATAACAAGTATTCTGGTTGTATGGTCAATGTTACGCAAAAAATTGGTAAAATCTGTTATTGCACTTTCAAACATAACTTTATCTCCTTATTGTGTAGATATTATATACCAAAACCATACTATTGTCAATGTAGTAATTGTTGAGACTATCTAACAAAACTATTGATAATTGTAGTAAATTTGCCTGTATCTAGTGATGCTCCACCAACTAGCGAACCATCAACGCCTTCGATATTGGCGATTTGAGAAGCGTTCTTTTCGTTAACGCTGCCACCATACAAGATAGTTGTATTAAGGGCGGTTTCTTTAGAGTATAATCTCTCGATAGTGCTTCTTATAGTTGCCATAGCGTCTTTGATTTGCTCGTCAGTAGGGACTTTGCCTGTACCGATAGCCCAGACAGGTTCGTATGCGATAATGATGTTTTTGAATTCGTTAGCGTAGACATCTTTTAGCGCAAGAGAAAGTTGTCTATCTAATACTTCAGTGGTTTTGTCACTGTTGCGCTCCATCAAGCTTTCGCCAATACATAGCACAGATATTAGGTTAACTTTAAGAGCTTTTAATAATTTTTGGTTGATAACTTGGTCAGTTTCGCCATAGATAGCACGGCGTTCGCTATGACCTAAGATAACAATTTTTGCGCCAGCATCAACAAGCATATTAGCACTAACTTCGCCAGTGTATGCTCCGCTGTCGTTTTCGTTCATATTTTGTGCGCCAATTAAGATGTTGGCATCTTTGACAGTTTGCGCTGCGGTATTAACACATACAAAACTTGGCACAACACCGATTAAGGCATCTTTGCCTTGTACCATTGGTATAAGGTCTTTAAGATATTCTTGAACTTCTGTATTTGTTTTGTTCATTTTGAAGTTTGCAATGATAGCTTTTTTGTTCATAATTTCTCCTTTAAAACAACTCTTCGCCAGTCATTTTTGCTGGTTTGGTTATTCCAAGTAATTTTAGTATAGTTGGTGCGATATCACATAACTTGCCATTTTCTTTTAAAGTAGTACCGATAAGACTATCGTTAACCAAGATAAATGGTACACGGTTTAGACTGTGGTTGGTAGAAACTTCGCCCTTGTCGTTAATCATCTCGTCGACGTTGCCGTGGTCTGCTGTTACTATAACTGTACCACCAAGACTATTTAGGCAAGTTACGATTTGTTTTACTCTGTTGTCTATTTCTTCAACAGTGATTTTTGCTGCTTGCATATCACCTGTATGACCTATCATATCGCCATTGGCAATGTTAGCAACGATAAGTTTGTACTCACCGCTCTTTGCCATATCGCAAACATAATCGGCTATTTTGCCTGCTTGCATAAGTGGTTTTTCGGCAAAGTTCTTTACTTTGTCACTGTCAAATAGTTTTCTGTCTTCACCATCAAAAGGTGGCTCTACTGTACCATTTAGATAATATGTTACGTGAGCATATTTTGTAGTTTCGGCAACTTTTACTTGGCGATAACCTTGACGGCTAACTATCTCTGATAAACACTCATCAAGGGTGTTATCTTCAAAAGCAACCAAGCAATCAAAAGTTTTGTCAAAACTGGTTGTTGTAAGAATTTTTAGATTATCAAACTTTTTGGTTTCAAACTTGTCAAAGTCTGATTTTAAGAAAGCATTAAGTATTTGTCTAGGTCTATCTTTGCGATAGTTAAACACTATAATACCGTCGCCATCTTGTATTGTGTGAGCTTTGCCATTGTCTAGTATGACATAAGGTTTTACAAATTCATCTGTAATATCATTGTCATAGCTGTCTTGGATAGCTTCTTGTACAGAGTTTTTATAGATACCATTGCCGTTAACAATAGCATCATAGTATAGCCAAGTTCTGTCATAGTTTTGTTCTCTATCCATAGCATACAATCTACCACTAAGAGAAGCTACTTTGCCTATACCTTGACGTGCGATTTCTTCTGTAAGAAGTTTGATATAACCGACACCTGTACGTACACCTGTATCTCTACCGTCGGTGATAGGGTGAATATATACGTTTTTGATGCCGTATTCTTTAGCCATTTGTATATATGCAAATAGGTGCTTGTAATGGCTATGTACACCACCATCTGACAACAGACCTATTAGATGCAAGTCTTTGTTAGATGATTGCAAATATTTGAACATTTCTACGATGCTAGGGTTGGTAAAAAACGATTTGTCCTTAATAGCGTTGTTGATACGAAGCAAGTTTTGAGTAACTACTCTACCTGCACCTATGTTCATATGACCAACTTCGCTATCACCCATTTGCCCTTCGATAATGCCGACGTCTTCGCCAGAAGCACCCAAAGTTGTATATGGGTACTTTTGTTTTAGACTATCTATAAAAGGTGTGCCTTGAAGTTTAATAGCATTGCCTTCTGTACGTTGGTTTTCTCCAAAACCATCAAGTATAATCAATGCACAAAATTTTTCGTTCATAATTATTTCCTTTTGTTTGAGATAATCTCAACGCCTGGCAATTTTTTGCCTTCTAGCATATTAAGACTTGCTCCACCACCGGTTGAAATGTGGCTCATACGGTGAGCGTATCCCATTTTGATAATAGCAGCTGCGCTATCACCACCACCGATAAAGGTGAAGGCTTTTGATTTTGCCAAAGCTTTTGCAATAGATTTTGTACCTTTTGCAAAGTTTTCAAATTCGCTTACGCCAACAGGTCCGTTCCAGATAACTGTAGCTGCGTTTTTGATATAAGATTTAAACAATTTGATTGTCTTTTTGCCGATGTCAAGACCTTCATATCCGGCAGGTATTTCGTCAGCTTTGAAATATTTTAGTTTACCTTCGTTAGCATAGGTAGTATTTGCTCTAACGTCTACAGGTAGTACAAAGTTAACTTTGCGTTTTTTAGCTAGTTCTAACATTTTCTTAGCTAACTCAATATGTTCTTCGTCAAGAAGAGAATTGCCGATTTCGCCGCCCATAGCTTTGATAAATGTATAAGCCATACCACCACCAACTAAGATAGTGTCTGCAACTTTGATAAGGTTTTCGATTACTGGTAGTTTATCTTTAATTTTTGCTCCACCTAAAATTGCTACAAAAGGTTTTTTAGCGTCTTTTAGTAGACCTTCGATAACTTTAACTTCTTTGCCCATCAAGAAACCTACTGCATTAGGTAGCAATTCTGCTACGCCATAAGTAGATGCGTGTTTGCGGTGAGCTGTACCAAAAGCATCGTTAACATAGATGTCTGCAAGGTCTGCAAGTTTTTTTGCAAATTTAGGGTCGTTAGCTTCTTCTTCTTTTTGAAAGCGTAGGTTTTCAAGCAAAAGAATTTCGCCTTCTTTTAGGCTAGCGGCTTTTTTCTTAGCGTCTTTACCAACTGTATCTTCTGCAAAATATACAGGAGCTTTAACTAGTTTTGCAAGTCTGTCTGCAACTGGTTTTAGTGTGTATTTTAGGTTTACTTCACCTTTAGGTCTGCCTAAGTGAGAACAAATGATAAGTTTTGCGCCTTCGTCAACGATATAGTTGATTGTGTTTAGGGCTTCCATAATACGGTTGTCATCTGTGATGTTGCCGTTTTCGTCTTGTGGTACGTTAAAGTCCACTCTTAATAATACTTTTTTACCTTTTAGTTTTAAATCTTTTATTGTCTTTTTCATAATCTTTATTCCTTTTCTGTTGCTATGATTGTTATTGTTGTAAATACTTCACTAACGTCTTCTATGGCGTTGATGATATTAGAGTATGTAGTAAACTTTTCTTTTTTCTTTTCGTCACTTTTGATATTGCTGATTGTTTGTGTTCGTATGTTGTTTTTTATTTGATCAACATTATTGTCAAGTTCTAAAACTTTTACTACCAAATCTGTTTCTTCTGTTGGTGCGCTATCGATATTTTTTAGAGATATTAATGCACACTCTCTTATTGATAATATATTATCACACATCTCTTGTATATGCTTGGCTTCGGTTTGGTTAAACTGTGCTCTGCTTCCGCCCCAGCGAGATGCATAAAATAATATTTTGTTTATCTTTCTTATTATTGTACGATTTTTGTGTACAATATCTAACATCTTAGTTAATTTTACTTGGTCGCCTTCTGACACGCTAGATGACAACCTAATCATTGCCTTTTCTAGTTCGTCATCGGTCTTTTCTATCTCGACACAGTCAAGTGCTATTTTTGTTTTTAACTTTTCGTTTTTGTTAAATAGATATTCTATACTCTTAAAAAAGTCATTTGACAATGTATCATACAACTCTATCAAGTAGTTAAGTACCTGCGGCAAAGCCACGCTTGGGCTATTGGCAAGTGCGTCTGCTAGGTTAAGAGTAACAGCAGTTTTTCTTTTTGGCTGTTTGAATATTAATCGCATAAGTTTGCTAATATATCTAACAAAAGCTATCAACACCAATGCTGTTATAATGTTGAAACTTAGGTCAAATACTAACAACCCTAACCCACCTGTACTTGATATAGCACTTATCCATTTGCCTATAGGCAAGAATGTAAGCAATATACTAAAAATGATAGTACCTACCAGATTAAACATAACGTGTACTAAACCTGTACGTTTTGAGTTGATAGATGCCCCCATAGTAACAAGCATTGTTGATACACTAGTACCGATATTGATACCCATAACTGCCCAAGGCGCTAAAGTAACTGACAACGTCCCCGCACTAATAAAAGTCATAAGAACGGTCATCGCACCCATAGATGTCTGGATAATACAAGTAAATAGTGCAAACACCAAAATAAGTAATATTGGATTAGACACGCTAGAAATAAACGCATCTAACAAGCCTTTTTCGTTAAGTACTGACATACCTTGGCTCATCAAGGTTATACCCAAAAACAATAGACCGATAGAAAATAATAACCTACCGATATTTTTTATTTTTGCGGGTTTAGCAAATATCATAATAAATGAACCTGCCACCACAAACAAAGACAGTATTTGCAAAACTTTTACTGAACCAAACAATGCAATAACGTGCGTTATCGCCGAGCCAATGTTGACACCTAATACAACAGATACGGCTTGAGTTAAACCAACTATACCTGCGTTTGTTAGGGCAACAAACATTGCCATTGATGCCGTAGAACTCTGCAACAGCAAGGTCATCGCTGTACCTAGACCTAGGGCACTAAATCTATTGTTTGACATTTTTGCAACGGTCTGTCTAAACCTTGAGCCTGTTGTTTTTTCTAAAGATTCTCCAAGAGCCTTTACGCTAAACAACAATACGCCAAGCCCTACTAAAAAGGTTGTAATACTATAAAAAATATCCACAAAAACCCCTTTAAATAAAACTTATACGTTTGATAATTTAATTTTATCATTTTTAAAAATATAAGTATATTGTTTAAAAGTATTTTTTAAAAAAATTTTTGTTTTTGTCAAAAATTTTATCCAAAAATCATCAAAAAAATTGTTAACAAATAAAAAAGAGTTAATCAAAATAATTAACTCTCAAAATATTGTTTTAATAGTGTCATAATCTCATCAATAGTTTCGTACTGCATAAGTTGTAATTTTATCTTTGAAGCGTTGCGATTGTTAGACACATACCACAAAAGGTGTTTTCTAAAATTAGTCACAAGAGACTTTTCGTCGTGATAATAAGTGCTTAATATATCAAGATGTTCTTGTATAATATCAAGTTTGTTTCTATTGACGGTTCTACCTAAAAGTGTCGCAAAAATCTCTGGATTGCCAAGTGCCCCACGACCTATCATCACAGCATCACAACCTGTCTTTAGTATCTGGTTATAACTCTCTTGGTCTACTACGTCACCATTGGCTATAACAGGTATTGTCACAGCTTGTTTGACTTTTGTAATGACGTCCCAGTCGGCTTTGCCAGAATAGAACTGTTCTCTTGTTCTTGGGTGTATACATATTGCACTAGCGCCTGCCATCTCACACATCTTAGCAAAAGGCACTGCTATATCTTGGTCTAAGTCATACCCCATACGAAACTTGACTGTAACTGGCTTGTCGGTAGACTCTACACAAGCCATAATAATCTCACGTGCAAGTGGTATATTTTTTAACAAACTACTACCGTCACCGTTTTTTGTTATTTTTGGTGCAGGACACCCCATATTGATATCTATAATATCAAATTTATCCAGCAAACCATCTTGCAAAACGCATTTAAATATATTAGGATCACTGCCGAACAGTTGTACTGCGACTGGGCGTTCGTTATCGTTGATTTCTAGTAGTTGCTTGGTCTTTTGGTTGCCATAATATAGACCTTTTACACTGACCATCTCAGTATATGTTAGACCTGCTCCCATATCTTTACATATCTTTCTAAAACCTATGTCAGTTACCCCTGCCATAGGTGCTAAAAATATATCACTTGTTGTTTGTACTTTACCTATCTTCATACAGTAATAATACTATATTTTTACAAAAATATAAAGTAACTTTTGGCAATTATTTTATCTAATACTTTCTTTAAAATTTTTGCTACATTTAAAAACAGGTACAATTTTTGCACTTTGCAAAACGGATTGTTTTATAATAGGGTTGTAGATTTTGCGTTCTTTGTAGCTTTTTAGACTAAATCTGCCTAAGTCACCTAAAACGACACTCTCACCTTTTACAAGTTCACTTTTTATAATTGCAACGATTGTATCTATACAATCCAAACACTCTTTTTGTGTTAGATTAAGTTTTTCGCTGGTTCGTTTTACAAGTTGTTTTTTGTTCATAATTACTCCTTAAACAATCTTGTCCAAAAAATCAAAATCTTATAATATTATTTTTTTATAAAGTTAATCTTTTTAAAAAATCCAAGTTCGTTTTTATCAAAAACCCCAAACCAAAATAAGCACACTATATAACTAATAGCCCCTAGCATAAATGCAAAAATTGTCGTCAGTGTATATGACATAAAGGTATTAAACAACATCATAAACCCAAATATCACACCTATCATAACAGCAATAGCACATAGTGGCAAAATGAACATATGTACAAAATTAAATTTGATTTTTATGTACTTTTTGACTAAGTACAAATCTATTATACTAGCAACAAAATAACACGCAATATTAGATACAACCGCCCCATAAATATTAATCGTCGGCTGCAACAAAAGCACACTCTCTACCACGACTTTTATCACCACAGCTAAACTTAGAGAAATAACCGGCAAGTATGGTCTATCGATAGATTGCAATATTGCCGTGCATACTTGCATCAAACACAAATATACCACACCAATACCAGCTACCGACAACAATCCATAAGCAACAGCACTCTGATCAAAAACATTGTTTTTAAGTCCACCACCAAACAAAACATCAACAATAGGTCTTGCAAACAATATAAAACATACCGCACAAGGCAAGGCTATTAGCAAACATATCTTTATACAAAAGTTTGCTTTAGTAGACACTTCTTTAGTTTGTTTATCTCTATATGCTCTACTTATACTTGGTATAATTGCAATCGCAAGTGACACCGAAACTACTGTTGGCAAATTGGTCAAAGCTCCTACAACACCACTATTAATACCATACAAAATAGTCGCAGTATTGTTACTAAAGCCGCTATTTACAAGCAAATTTACTATCAAAAAACTATCAATAAGCACCGCCAAAGGATATATAATCGTCGACATCATATAAGGCAACACTTGTTTTAAAATAGTTTTTGTTAAGTCAAAAAAGTTTTGTCTTGTAGGCAATTTTGCTATACAAAAAGCCTTGTTGTGTTTTTTAAACACAGTATAATAAATTGCTAAATACCCCAAGGCAAAACACTCCGAAAGCGTTATTGCAAGTAGCGCCCCTACAACACCATATACAACCCCATACTTAATAAGCTGTTTAGAAAGCAACAAACCAAATATTAGTTTAGTTATTTGTTCTATTATTTGAGACAAAGCCGATGGAGTCATATTTTGTAAACCCTGAAAATAGCCCCTAAACGCCGACAATAGCGACACAATAAAAATACTAGGAGCAATTATATAATAGGCAAAATTCGCCTTTATTTGCCCCTGTAAGGCTGATATAGGTTTGGCTAGAGCAAATATAATAAGCGTAGCTACAAGCCCTAATACGCTCAAAATAAAAAGTGAAACTTTAAATATTGATGTAGCTTTTTTATAGTTTTGCTCCGCTATACTTTTTGAAACTAATTGTGATATAGCTGTAGGAAAGCTCGACGAAGATAGCGTCAACATAAACGAATATATTGGGAATATCATATAATATATCCCCATACCTTGTGCACCTAAAATATTGTTAAGCGGTATACGATATATAGCACCAAGAACTTTGCACAAAATCGCCGCTATAGCCAGTATTATCGCACCCAAAATAAATGATTGTTTTTTCATACAATTATTTTGTCTAAGTTAACAAATATAATGTATCACATAAAAAAACAATGAGAATTATTTTCTCATTGTCAATAAAGCAAACTGCTTATATAATGTGCCATACATTTTGCGATGTCTTTGGTTGTATCGGATATCTGCTTGTTATGGTTGGTTTTGTCCACCAAAATTATACTACCCAATATTCTACCTTGTACCACAATTGGCACAACACACATAGCCAATATTTTTGTTGTTTGATTGTCTATTATATCATACACATCATTGTGATACATACACTTAACTTCGTTAAGCAAACTCTCTTTTAAAGGTTTATTAAAAAACTCATTTTTACTAAGCCCCACACAAGCAATAATCTTTTCTTGGTTAGTCACAATCACCGAATAACCTGTATAATCAAACAAAGTATTAGCTATTGTGTCTACATAATTTTCTATTGTTGTTATTGGGCAAAATTTGTTAAGAACAATAGCGTCACCATCTGTTTTTATACTTATATCACTACCCTGTTTTATCCCCAAAACCTTGCGTATTTCTTTTGGTATAACTATTCGACCTAGCTCGTCTATTTTTCTTACAATGCCTGACATAACAACTCCTTAAGTGTAGTTTGAGTTGTTTTGTTTTTTATATACATATTAAAATAAAAAAACACCTTAAGTTAAGGTGTTTTTAATTAAAATACTATTTCATCATCACCAGGTTCACCATCTTCGTCGTCATAATCTGGCGCTGGTTTATTTTTATTACCTGTTACAGTAGAACTAATTTCGTCTTCGTAATCGTCAGGTTTCATATTGCTATTGATGCGGTTTTGATAAGTTTCGTATTCGTCGTTGCCTTTATAGTATCCGTTTTCGTCAAAGGCATCTTCACTAATAGCATAGCTACCTTGAGTGTCATATTTATAATTGTCTACGTCTTCGATATTCTCGATAGAAACACCCATATCATAATCGCCATCTTCTTCGTCATCAAATAGATCTTCACCGATTTTTCCAGTATATTCTGGTTCTGGCATATCTTCAGGCAGGCGACTTTCTAATACTTGTATAGCCTTACGAACACTCTCGTCTCTCATCTTGTCTAAAGATATAACTGTACGGCTCTCGTTAGAATCATCTTCGATAAGTGGCAATTTTGCCATTTCTACAGCACTTAGTTTCATATCAGAGTATAAAATATCACAAACATACTGGCTCAAAAACCAAAAATAATTGCTACGGTTTAGGTCGTTGTATTTGATAATTTGTGCCCATTTTGGACTAAGTACTATCATATCAATAGCTGGGTTTAAGAATATCTTCATCTTTTGTGGAGCAAGCTTGCTACCATTACGTGCAGCAATAATATTCCACTCTAGTCCCCTACGATAGTTTACTGGGAAGAAAGTGCTAAAGCCTCTTTTGTAAATATAACCCATATAGTCTTGTGCAGGTATATGTCCAGAACAAGCATAACCAGCTATTTGTTCAATACGTTTTAAGATAGTTTTGCGATAAAGAGCGTTATTGTATCTAACTTCTAGTGGTACACTAGCTACCCAAGTACGTATTTTCAAAAAAACGTCTCTTTGGTGAGCAAACTCTAGTGTGCCAAATTCTTCTTTATCATAATAAACTTCATTTTCAAAAATACCCATTAAATGTCGACCTCTTTTTTATTATGTATAAAATGTGTAAAAAAGTATTTACATATTTTTGAACTTATATTTATATTATAATTATTTTTTTTAATAATACCAAGTGTTTAACACCAAAAAAGCAAAACTATAAGATATTTATAAACCAAAAATAATAAAACAC
>JAZUPV010000060.1:0-8957 GCA_045605365.1 Clostridia bacterium | reverse complement strand
TGGGATAGATTGTTATTTTTTGACAATGTTATTAGGCAATTTATGAATTCGTTTGCCCATTTAGACTGGTCGCACGTTATATGGAATATGGTTATAATGTTGGTTTTGGGGCTATATATAGAGCGTAAAACCGGCACATTTGGCTTTTTGCTATTAGAGTTGGTTATGGCACTGTTTACTTCTTGGATAGTAGGTGCAGGGCGTATGGGCGTAAACTGGGTAGGTCACTCTTGTATATGTTATGGCTTTGACGCTTATGTAATAGTTGATTACTGTTTTTCATTTCAAAAGAACAAACGAAATCTGTTTAACACAATTTTTGGTGCAGTGGTATTAGGCATTGTTGTAGTGTCTTTCTTCTGGGGAGACTTTCCAAGAATATATCCAGGCAAGCTTGTTAACAATCTAGGACATTATACAGGCTTTGTGGCGGGATTAGTATTTTCTTTAACATTACAGCTAACAGATTTGTTTGTAAGAAAAAGAACTCTAAGCGAGTTAAAGGAAGACACAAATGAAAGTAATCGATGATAAAAACAAAAAATTAACATGGTATAATCGTAACTATTTTTTTGCCGGAACAATAATAGTTATTGTCGTTAATATTTTAATATTTTATTTTTTAGGTAATGACTGGGAAAAAGTTTTTAAAATGTCGCAAGATGGTACAAAAGCTTTTAATTGCGCAAACTTAATAAGATTGTTTATGAATGCATATTCTCATTCTGACTGGCCTCACGTGTTATGGAATATGTTAGGAGTGTTTGTTTGTGGGTTTTATATAGAAAGAAAAATAGGATCAATCAATATGTTGTTACTTATTTTAGTTTTGACCCCAATGGCTAATTGGACGGCAGGTGGAAATAGATTATATGTTACTAGTCATGGGTTTTCGTGTGTTTTATATGCTTTATATGCTTTTGTAATTATTGATTATATATTTTCTTTTCAAAAACATAAAAGAAATAAGTTTAATATAATTTTAGGAAGTTTAATTTTTATTTATATATACATAAGTACTGGTTGGGATGATACTAAAAGCTTTCCAGTAGTTGGTTATCCTATTAATTTAATTTATCATAGGGGACATTTGGCTGGTTTTATTATAGGTATTATTTTTTCATTATGTTTGCAGTTTACTGATGTGTATGTAAGAAATAGAACTATTAAAGAATTACAACAAAATAGTATGAATAAGGAAAATACTTTTGCTACAGATGTTAGTAAATCCTATTTTAATAACGCAAATCAATCTTCTCAAATTGACAATAAATTGGCAAATAGTCAAAATGTGGCAAATGTAAATAGTCAAGATAGTATTTTGCAAAATAAGGATGCGACAGACATTTCTAATAAACCAAAATTATAATTAGGTGTTAACAATGAAAATATATAATAAATTAGTTAGAGATAAAATACCTCAAATTATTCAATCTAATGGACAAAGCTGCAAAACGCGAGTTTTAGACAATAAAGAATATTTAGAACAATTAAATATCAAACTTAAAGAAGAACTTGACGAATATTTAGAATCTGGCGAAGTAGAAGAACTTGCTGATATAGAAGAAGTATTAAGAGCTATACTAAAAGCTAAAGGGTGTGATTATGCATCTTTTGATAAATTACGTCAATCAAAAGTAGACAAAAGGGGTGCTTTTGATAATAGGATTTTTTTAGAAAGCACTGAAGACTAGGATATGATTATGGATAAAGAAATAGAAGTTAGATTTTTAGAAATAAACCCACATGAGATAATCGCTAAACTAAAAAGTTTAGATGCTAAATTTATGGGGGATTGGTTGCAACTACGTAACTGCTATGACTTTAAACCAGTTAAAAAAAATAGCTGGATACGTCTACGCACTAATGGTACAAAAACAACCCTAACAATCAAAGAGATAAACTCTACAGCTGTAGACGGTACAGGTGAGTGTGAAATCGAAGTTTCTAATTTTGATACAACAGATGAGATATTGCAGCGTTTAGGTTATAAAGCTCGTAGTGTCCAAGAAAATCGTCGTGTACAATATATTTTAGACGGGGTAGAAATTGATATTGACTATTGGCCATATCTTCCTGTATACTTAGAGCTAGAAGCAAACAGCGAACAATCTATCAAAGATGTTTGCATAAAGCTAGGTTTAGATTATAATCAATCAACAACTCTAGACGTTATGAGTATTTATAACAAGTATGGCATTGATATTTCTAATATGCCTATTTTGAAACTAGAAGAAGATAGAAAAACAAATTAAAACCAGTTTTTAGATATAAAAAACACTATTTTTAAGCCGAGGAGTAATATATATGCAGTGGTATGAACTATATGCGGACAAGTTAAAAAACAATGGTCAAGACTATGTAAACAATAAAATAAAAGCAAAAACCAAGTTTATTAATTTGATTAAAAAATATGCCAAAGACGGTAAAATATTAGAGGCTGGTTGTGGTACAGGTATAGTTTCTTCATATTTAGCTCAAACAAATGATACTTCTGCTGTTGAACTTGACAAAGAAATGGTTAAACTTGCCAAATATGCTTCAAAAGAATTTTTTGGTGGCAAAAACAAAATAACCCAAGGCACTATATTAGATTTAAAATTTGACAATGATACTTTTGAAGTGTCTTTTAGCAACGGTGTTTTAGAACATTTTGAAGATGCTGATATTATAAAGATAATCAACGAACAACTTAGAGTTAGCAAGTATATGATTTTTGGTATACCTAGCTGCTATTATGAACCAGAAGAAGCGTCTTTTGGTAACGAAAGATTTTTAAACAAAAAACACTGGCTTGGTCTTATTGATCAGTCAAATGGTGTTTTGGTTGAGAGTATGAACTTTAGCGATGAAAAGCCTTTTTCTAGACTATTAAAGCCTAAAAAATGGTTTAGACCATCTCCATTTTTTATATTTGTTTTAAAAAGAAAATAACCACCAAACCGTGGTTATTTTTTTATTTGTGGTGTAAAGGTTTTACTTTTTTTGTAGATAGTGATAAACTATTTTTGTGGAGGAAAATTATTTATGGAACAATGGGATTTGTTTAATGAAGACAGAACACCTACTGGAAAAATCATCAACAAAGGTGAAAAGATAGAAGGAAGACTTTGCCGTCAAGTAGTACACGTTATTATCTTTAATGACAATAACGAGATGCTTATACAACAACGTCAATCAGGTCGCAAATTATGGCCAGAGATGTGGGACGTAAGTGTGGGTGGTAGCTCTATAGCTGGTGAAACACAAGTACAAGCTGCAGAAAGAGAAACTCTTGAAGAACTTGGTATCAAAGTTGATTTAAGTGAAGAAAGACCTTATTTTACAATTAACTTCAACAATGGTTTTGATGATTTCTTTATTATTAAGAAAAATATCGACCTAGCATCAATCACAATGCAACTAGAAGAAGTAAAAGATTATAAATGGGCAAGTTATGACGAAATTATGGCTATGGTAGAAAATGAACAATTTATACCATATTACAAATCAGTTATACCTTTCTTGTTTGATCAAGTTAACGGTAGAGGTCTGCACAGAAAATAAATCTTTATATAAAAAAAAGAACCAAAATTTTGGTTCTTTTTTTTGTTTTTATATTATTCTGTTGGGGTAGTTTGACTGTTGGATTGTACATCAATAGGTACTTGTTCGCCGTTCATCAAACTTATAAAATCTTGGTTTTGGCTTAGTTTATCCCAAATCTCTGCAGAAACTTCTGCTTTTGACTTGCCGTCGGTGTTAACTTCAATAACATCTAGACCACGTTCTCTAACAAAATCAACCGCTGGGTGTAGGTCAAAAGGTCTCTTTTCGTCTTGCTCGATAGGTATACCAGTTTCTTCTGCACGTCTTATCAAACGCTCGTGACGAGCTACGTCTGATGTATGCAAAACAATGTTTATACCAACACCAACGCCTAGTTTTAACATAGCGTCATATAGTGGGTCAGTAGTTTGACCATTTAATGTCTCTTGACCACCATTCCACATATAACTTGACAAGAATCCACGTGTAATAACCACGTTTTGATCTTTGTATTTGTTGGCTACATATTCTAGATAAGAAAGAGTTGTTAGAGCTCTTTGTAAGTGGCTTAGTTCGTTGTCGTAAGATGCTGTCAAGAACAATCCTTCAAAAGATTTTTCTAGGTCAGGGAATTCTTCGGCGTGTTCTATAGCAAAACGTTTTGCTGCGTCACTCCAAGTTTTTGCATCACGACCAAATTTGTCATAGAAGAACTCAGAGATAGGTTTGTCAACATATTTAAAACCGCAACGATTTGCAAGTTCTTTTGCTTGGGTAGATTTACCTGAACCGTCTCCACCTTCCATTATTATTAACATAATAAACCTCACAATTTGCTTTATTTGTGTTGTATATATTATAAATTACTCTATAAAAAATGTCAATAGGCTTGTTTGATTGGCTAAAAGTATGGTATATTATACTTAGAGGTATTTTATGAACGATTATCCTAAAGTTATAGAAATTCAATTTCATAATATATGTAATGCTAATTGTACAATTTGTCCCTATGCTAGTATGGGGTACAAGGCGGATAAAATGAGTGATGAACTGTTCGATAAGTTTGTGTCAGAACTTGACGATAGCAAACTTACAAGGGTTATACCTTATCTTAACAATGAGCCTTTTTTGGACAAAGATTATGCCTATAAAGTAGCTAAAATAAGAGAAAAATGCCCTAATGTAGAAATTGAGATTTCTACCAACTTAAGTGCTGTTACAGAACCGGTACTAAGAGAAATTGCTAAGCAAAACATAACTGAACTTAGAATGAGCGTTTTTGGTTATAGCGATACTTTGTACAAAAAAATGATGCCGGGGCTTAATAGAGAAGTTGCTTTTGAAAAGTTAAAACTAGTAAAAGATGTTTTTAAAGATACAAAGACTTTTGTATCTATTGTAATGATAGATACTTTTGATATAGAAGAAGCCGAATTTGAAAATATGAAAAAGTGCGCCACAGAACTTGGTTTTAATTTTGAGAGATGGGGCTTTTTAGATAGGTCAAAAAACGTCAAAGGTAGAAGCAACAACTTCTATAAAGATAACGTATGTGGTTGCGAACAGTTTAGACCGGTAGAGCGTATGCACATATTGTGTAACGGTGATGTTATATTTTGCTGTCAAGATTGGTCACACGATTATATTGTGGGCAATATTGCTAGTAATACTATACAAGAAGTATGGTTGTCACAAAAATATCAAGATTTGCGTGATCAGTTATACAACAAAGACAAAGTCGCACCTTTGTTGTGTAGAAATTGTAAATTATCAACTCTATAAGGAGAAAGTATGAAAGTATCTATTTTGTATTTTAGAAGTTTATACTCTCAGTCAGCAAGTTCATTGTCTAGTGCGAAGTTTTCGGCAGATTTGTTGTCAAAAGGTTATGACACATACATTAATCTTCTTAGTAAGACAGATTATTATAAAAACCTTGATGGTTTTAAAAATCTTGAACAAGCCGATATAATCGTCTACAAGACCAATTTTAAAGATTTTGAAATAGGTATCAACATTGTCAAAAACTTATGGGAGAAAGACAATTCTCGCCCTATATACCTTGCTGGACCATTTGCTTTGCTAAATGAACAGTCTATAGTAGAAAAATATCCTTTTATCAAGGCTATTATCAATTTTGAAAGACCAGAGACTTATAGCAAATATTTTGAAATAATAGGTGAACCTATCAACAAGCCTACGCTTATTGCTGGGGTAGATAGGCAGATAGAACATCAAGAAAAAGGCTATTATGTCAACTTAGAATCTGGTAGTGGTTGTGTTAATAAATGCAACTTTTGTCATATCAATTTGTTAGGTTATCCTTTTAGAATATATGACGTCAAAAACGTTGTTGACGAAATGGAGCAGTTAAACAAAAAACTTGGCAAGAGATACTTTATTTTTAATGATAGTATTTTTTATAGGGGTTCAGCCGATAGAAAGCGTATATTAGATTTTTGTGAAGAAATCAAAAAGCGAAATCTGCACATTTATTTTTACATTTATCTAAGTTTGTATCCTATGATACCACAAGACCTTTTGATGGCGTTAAAAGAAGTTGGGCTGATTAGGGTTTTCTTCGGGATAGAGAGCGTGACACAAGATTTTCAAGAAAATAACCCAAAAAAGGTCACTAGTGATAGTTCTGACAATTTTATGCAGTTGTTAAAAGATAACAATATTAGCTATCACATAGGCTTTATGTTGTTTCACCCTGACGAAAAGTATGAGAGTGTTTTGATTAACTTAAAGTATTTGTTAAAAATAAACAAAATGCATCGTATAGGTGTTATCTTAGAAAAGATGCGTATTGTGCCAAAATCGCCAAATTGTGATATTTTAGAGTACAACCCAACACAAATTGACCAAGCGTACAATTATCACTTTAAATATCAAAATACAGAACAGTTATTTAACTTGTATAATGCTTTCTTTAAAAACATTGATATACGTAGTTTTGAACAGTTCTTTACTGGGTTTGATATTGCTCGTACAGTACTTGTTAGAGAAGGTAAACAGCAAAAGTATGCTACAGAGATACAAACAACACTTGATTTGTTAACCCAAGTTAACCAAGAATTGTATGCTCTTTGTGAATATATCTACAACAACAAGACTTTTGATGGTGCACATAAAGATAGATTGTTAAAACTATATGCGGTTGCCCAAATGAATTATTGTGGCTTTATAGATAAACTGAAAGCACAAGATTTTGAAATATTTAATATGTTGCCACACGGCAAGGAAGAGTTGAATATATGATTATAGCTGTAGAAGGTAATGTGCACGTAGGTAAAACTACCTATTGTAACAAATTTGCCCAAGATAACCCTAGTTATACCGTTGTAGGCGAGTGTAAGTTTGATCCGACATTGTCTGCTTATGACACACAACTTAATTATCTACGACAAGAACAGGACAAAAAAAATATTTATAATAATCTTGATCTAATAATGGATAGGTCAATAATATCAACTTTTATCTATACAACTTTTACTAATACTTTGTCTTATGAGCAAAAGGTAGATATTGTACAAAGAATAAAAACACTAATTAATCAACAAGACGTGATTTTACCGCAAAAAATTGTGTTTTTGGTGACAGATGCTCAAACTGTTGCCAATAGGCAGATGTCTTTAGGCAAGATAAAAGGTACACAAACTGTGCTTGGTAGTTTAGATTATTATAACTATTATAATGACTTTTTTTTCAAGCACGAACCTGAGTTTGTATGTCTAGATAGACAAAACAAAATCTATCATATAGATGCACAAAAAGTTATCAATACAATCAAGGAGTATAAGATATAATGAAGTGGTTTTTTATCGTTATGTTTGCGTTGTATATTTTTTCAATAATAAAGTCTATCACTAGAGTTATTATTGCTGATAGTTATTTAAGAAAAAATTATAACAAACAACTTCAATTAAAAACTAAAGGTAAAAAAGTAACAATAATTTTGCCTGTATATAAAGAAGTGCCCTTGATAAAACAAGCAGTAGAGTATTTTATGGGTTTAGAAAAGTACTGCAAAGTTATATTTGTTACTACTTCTAAAGAAAAAACTGCTGCTACATATAACGAACTTGTCAAACAGATAGAACTTTTAAAACCAACCAATATTTCTGTTATGAATTGTCCAAATACCGAAGGTAATATGGCAACGCAACTAAACTATGTTGCTCGTACTTTAGACAAAGACGAAATAGTTGGTATATACAATATAGATTCTCAACCACAAGAACAGACCTTGATATATGTACTTAACAATATTAAGGCAGGACAGGTGTATCAGCAAGTTAGCTATTTTGAAGATGACCTAAAATGCGTTATGAATAGCGCACAAGCTTGGCAAAACCGCTGGTCTATCGTCTATGAACTTGGCAAAACTGCCCAAAAGAATACATTTTTAAACTTTATGTATACTATAGGTCACGGTTTTTTTGCGATGCAAAGTGACCTAGCTGACCTAGGTTTTTGGGACGATACTTTTATCAACGAAGACAACGAACTTGGCTATAGGGCAGCTTGCAAGGGTATAAAGATCAATCCTTTGCCTTATTTTGAAAAAGCGTCTTTTGCAACAAGTACCAAGATATATATTAATCAGCAATCAACTTGGTGGAATGGTCCAGCTTATGCTTTTTCTTATTATAGAAACCTTAAAAAACAAGGTAAGAAAGCAAAACTAGGCAAGGCGATACTTAACTTTAAGGCGGCTGTTAGCTGGTTGTTGTTGCCTATTTGTAGTTTGGCTCTTGTTGTAGGTGGGTTTTTCTATCACTGGATAGTGGGGCTATCTTTCTTATTGGCTCAAATTGTCTATGTTAGTGGTATCAACTTTTTGGCTCAAGTTATACTGAGAAAGTATAAAGTCATAAAAAAGATGTGCTTTATCAATATTTTTGCCGATATGGTGTTCTTTATGATTCATTCTTTTGGACCGTTCAAAACTGTTGGCAAGATTATCTCAGGCAAAAACACTATCAAAAACAAATATAATACAGAAAAACACCAACAAAATTAGTGCTTTTTATGTTTTATAAAACTTTTTATATTTTTTTAACTTTTTACTTGACAAAAGCCCTTTGTTAGGTATAATATGTACTAGTATTTTAAGGGAGATGTGAGATTATGGCTAAATGTGAAATTTGTGGAAAAGCGAATCACAGAGCGTGCAAATTAAGTTACAGAAGTTCACAATTAACAAAAAGAACTTTAACAACCCAACGTTCTAATGTACAAAGAGTTACAGTTGTAGAGAACGGTGCGCCTGTTAAAAAACACGTTTGCACAAAATGCTTAAAAAATAAAGACCTAGTAAGAGCATAATTTACTTGCCCTTTATTTTTTGCATTAGTGTAAAAGACAATAAATAAAGATTTTTTAGATAGGCTACTTAAGATAGCCTATTTTTTTTTGCTATA
>JAZUPV010000059.1:0-1660 GCA_045605365.1 Clostridia bacterium | reverse complement strand
AGGGTAAGGTGTTGATTTTATTTTGTAAAATTTTGTAAAATTTTTGTAAAGTAGCCCTTTATTTAGCCATTTTTGGCTACTTTTTTTGTCAAAATTTAGGTAGACTGGGTATCTAACTGCCCTCTATCTATCTTAAACTTGGTTCTTAAACAAGTCTCCTATCAATTTTTGTCTTGTTTCTTCGCTGAGTATCTTACATTGGTTGTAAAACTCTGCAAGTACTCTCGCTTCTTCTAAGGTCATTTTTACCCCCTTTTGACACTTTTTAGGGTAATTTATCGAGAAAACCATTAAAGTGTCTAAAAAGTGCCTTTTTTGGTCTAAAAATGGCATTCCGCCATCTATTTGAGTATAAGTCTGCATAAGTTCACTAGTCTTATGCTTGATATACTTTATATTTTACTTGATATAATATACTTATATAAACCGACTTAATATATGTGTTTTGTTATTTTATTGTTATTATGTTTGTGTTTTTATCGATTACTACTCTATCAATAATTGCTAGATTAATTTGCTTTAACAAGTCCCAACTTGCTATTTTTAACTCTGTATAGTAGTTTTTGTCTGCTGATTTTTTAGACATACTAGCCTTGTCAAATACTAGTTTGTTTCTAAATGCACCAAACACACCTTTGATTAGTGTTTTGCGTTTTGCATTGTTTGATAGTGTATTGTACTTATTATATTGCTCTACTGGGATAACTACTGGCAATATATTTTCAATTCTATTTGCTAAATCACTATTGATAAGTTTACCAAATGTGTTTTCGTCACCGAAATCGTATTGTAAATTAGTTAAGTCTATTGCTATGTTGTCAATTTTTACCTTTAAATCTTTGTTTGTTAAATATTCCTTATAAGTTATTTTCAAATTCAGTTTCATAAATATGTACCTTCCTTAATATAATTTTATTATATATCAAGTCGGCTTGTATAAGTATATTACATCAATATTTTTATAATATTCGCTAACTTTGTATGTCTTTTGACTAGTGGGACATCTTACTTTCATTGCCACGCGACACACTACAACACCACCATTCGAACACACTAATCTATTTTTCGAACATTTGTTTGATATAGTTTTTTGTCATATCAAATGTTCAATACTTCAAATGCTATTTAGAATAGTTTTGATGGATACTTTTTTTGCTACTTGTATCAAAGTCTATAAAGGGCTAACATGTTTTAAATATCAAAATAAAGTTTTTTGCAATATTTTAATAAGTACTAGTGTTATCTTCCACTAGTCAAAGCCTTTTTTATTAAATTGTTATCGTTCTTGTTTACTTTGATAGTAAACAACAAATAATCATAATGTCATAGACAAGTCAATTAAATGTATCTATCATTTTAACAATTACATTTTAACATACTTTTTTAAAATCTCAAAACGATTTTAACAACTTTTTTAAAAAAGTTTAAAAATATTAAAATGTTATTGTATAGTAACATATTAAAATAAAATCTCAAAACGATTTTAACAACTTTTTTAAAAAACTTTTAACTGTCATTTTTACACAGTTGGAAGCAAGACGCCATCTATATATAATAATATAGTGTATAGATAGTAATAGACATCATATAAAAATAAAAAAGCAAAAACCAAAAAAGCAAAAACCACCCCCACCCTATGCGATACTTGACGAAGGCGTTA
>JAZUPV010000058.1:0-9378 GCA_045605365.1 Clostridia bacterium | reverse complement strand
CCAGGTCAACAAATAAAAATCACATCACTAGAGCCTGTTACTCTATACGCTATATGGGAACGTAACCAAGTTAACGTTTGTGTAGATGCTATGGGCGGTACAGGTTCAATCGGTGCAGACGGCGCAAACTTATACGATGCTGGTAGCACATTTGATCTTACAAGTATTGCTCAACCAATTAGAGATGGTTATAGATTGTTGTCATACAACTCTCAACCAGATGGTTTGGGTGTAACATATGCTTTAGACGAAATAATCAGTCTAGATGAAGAAGATGTAACTGTTTATGCTATTTGGGCTAAACTTATTACAATCTCTTATGACTATAACGGTGTAGAAAGCAACGTTGTAATCGAAACTTTCACTGGTATTGCTGGTGAATCTTGTACATTACCAAATCTTAATGATTATGGTATCACAAGAAACAACTTTGAATTCCAAGGCTGGAGTTTAGATCGTTTAGCTAATGATGCTGAATATAGAGCAGGCAATACATTTACAATTTCTAGCGAACATACAAGAGATTTAGTTTTGTATGCTATATGGTTAGGTGTACCAAGAACACTTGTCTTTGATAACAACGGCGGTGGCAATGGTAATACCGAAGTTAACAAAACTCACGGCTTTAGATATCAAATTGATAAACAAGCTCAAAATATTGACAGTGGTTATAAATTTGCCGGTTGGAACACTCAACCAGATGGTAAGGGTGTTACATATCAAGTAGGTGATGTATTTGTAATTGGTGACAATATTAACGCAGAAGGCGATTCTATATTGTATGCAATGTGGGTTGCTGATACATTTACCATTTCTTACTACTTGCAAGGTGGTGTATGTTCATTTGATCCAAGTGCAAATCCTTATATCGTATCTACACAATATAAGAAAAGTGTAACACTTATCCACGCTTCTACAGCAATATCTAAAGACGGATATCGTTTTATGGGCTGGGGCCTTGGTGCAAACTCAATAGAACCAGAATATTATGACGTAGAAAATGGTGCTGGCTGGAATATCGAAATGCCAGCTAACAATATGATGTTGTTTGCTTTGTGGCAAAAAGAATACACTATTACTTTTGACCCTAATGGTGGTTCAGGACTTATCCAACCAGTAACAAAAATAATTATTGGTGAAAATATTCAATTGCCAACAACAACATTTACTAGAGAAAATTATACTCAAGTATATTGGTCAAACGCTAAAGAAAATGGTGTTGAATATGCTCTTGGAGAATCAGTAAAATTTGAAAACACAGCATATACAACAATGTATGCTATTTGGCAAGGCAATACACGTCATATTTATGTATATGACAACTTAGATAATAGTAACTACGCAAGAGATATAGTTGGTCGTTATGGCGACAAGATAGCTATAGAATATGAAGTAGAAATAACAAACACTGACTTAGGTTATGAACTTGCAGGTTTTGGTGAAAACGCTTATGCTACAGTTGAAAACATAAGATATCACTATGGAGACGTTATTAATGCTCCTGCTGCAGAAAGTATCAAAATCTATGCAGTTTGGACTAAAAAATCATTTGATGTAATTTATGAACTTGAAGGTGGTCGTTATGGCGGCGAAGAAGATATGGACGACTCTAACATCACTAAAGTTTATCAAGAAACATCATATATCCCTGGGCTTACTCCAACTAGAGAAAAACATACTTTCTTAGGCTGGTGCGAAGATCCTAACGGAAGTGGTACTTTATATCAACCAAATCAAGAGTTCACAATACCAGCACACAACATTACTTTCTATGCTATTTGGGCAAGATCTTATACTTTGACTTTTGATGCTAACGGTGGTGAACTAACAGACCCTGAATTCCCTGTTAACGAAATAACTCGTGGTAAAGGTTCTTCAATCAGACTTGATGACGCTACAATTGGCGGATCTTTCCAAAAAGAACATTATGAATTTGTTGGCTGGAATACTCGTCAAGATGGTTTAGGTGATAACTACGCAAGAAATTCAACATTTGTTTTGAATTCTGATACAACTTTGTATGCAAAATGGCAAGGTGTACTTGTTCCACTAAGCATCAATACTGGTTCAGCAACAAATATAACAATTGCTCCAACTCCTAGATATGGTGATATTGTAGACCTTTCTACTCGTATAATCACTCCTCCAAGAGATGGTTTAGAGTTGGTAGGTTTTGCAGACGAAGATGATCCAGACACAGTTGTTTGGACAACAGAATTCCAAGTAAATGATGTTAACACAAACATTATTTATGCAGTATGGGCTCCTAAATCATACATATTAATTATCCGTCTAGAAGGTGGTATGTATGACAGAAGCTATGAAGATATCAAACAAACAGTATTGTTTGAAACAGAAATTAACCTAGCTCCTTATTCTGCTGGTATTACCCAATCAGGATATAAATTAATAGGTTATAAAAATAAACAATCAGTATCTAACGTAGATTATTTGCTAGATGGCACCTTAACAATGCCAGCTGCAAACACAACAATCTATTGTCATTGGGAAAAACTTGCAGTTTATACCTTTAATACAAATATGGGCGCCGCAAGTACAACCACAACAAAAGAATATGTTGTTGGTGATATTGATATTGCTCCTACACTAACTAGAGAACATTATACATTTGTTGGTTGGTCACAAAGTCAAACAGCAACAACTGCAGATGGTGGTATGTTTGCTGGTTATCAATTTACAGTTATTGCATTGGTAGACATAACCTATTATGCCGTATGGTTAGGTGATTCAAGAACACTTATCTTAGACCCTAACAATGCAGTTGGTTTATTACCTTCATCAATTAGTTGTAACTATGGTGATAGTATTAACCTATCAAACAGAACACTTACTCGTAGTGATACCAATGGTTATGAATTTGCTGGTTGGAGTACAGTACCTGGTGACAATTCAGCTCATGCAATTTCTGGTGATTATATTGTAGAATCTGAAGGTGCAGAAGTAACACTATATGCTGTATGGGCAAGACGCAACTTTACAATTAGATTCTATAACAATGGTAAACAAGTAAAAGCTCTTACTCGTCAATACGAAGCTCAAATAGAACTTACTGGAACTGATTTTGAACTAACTCAAAAAGGTTATACATTCTTAGGTTGGGCAGAAAGCGATCTAGAAGACGATCCAGCTAAGATGTATACAAAAACCAGAGCATATACTGTATCAGACGCTGATGCAAACTTATATGCTATTTGGAAACCACAAGAAGTAGAAATTTATTTTGAAAATGATGATACAGCAAATCCTGGTGTAACATATGTTGGTGCTACAAACACAGGCAAATACTTTATGATAATTGGTCTAAAAGACTTAACTATCACAATGCCATCTAACTATCTAACGGCTGGTAATGGTATGTATCGTACAAGATATAAATTTACTTGCTGGAAACTTGAAGTTAATGGTGTTTTGCAATCAACAGAATACAAAGCTGGCGACGTATTTACTGTAACTTAAGAAAACCCTGGCGAAGATTTACACTTCTTAGCTCAATGGGAAATCAACAAAATTGACGTTTTGATTGACGCTGCAGGTGGTTTGGTAGTTGTTGACGAGCACGGTTCTACAGCTCCAACAAAAACCGTTAAAATTATCGAAAACGAAGCAATTGTACTACCTACAGAAGCAGAAATTTCTCGTACTAGTCACAGATTGTTATATTTCCAAACAAAAGATGGTACAACATACCCAGCATCAACTGCAACTACAGAATCTAAGATTGTTATTACAACTTCTTTAATGAATAACAACTTGGTAACAATTACTGCAGTGTGGGTACCACAATATACATTAACATTTGCTATTAATGTTCCTAACTCAGAAATTACTAGTGGAGACGCTGGTGGTTCTACAATATTAGCACCTGTTGATAGTGGTACAATGGTATCTTTGCCAACTTGTGGATTTACTCGTAAAAATTATCATTTTGTAGAGTGGAATACAAACCCACTTGGAACTGGTATTGCTTATGATCCTGGTGATCAAATAAGAGCATCAGACAACATTACTTACTATGCTATATGGTTAGGTAACGATCGTAAGATTGTATTTGACTTTAATGGTGGTACTTGTGCTGGTGTTGGTGGTGAAGGTGCTGGTCAACCAAGATATGAACTTAACACAACATTCGGTGCCGTAGTTGACTTAGTTACTATTCAGGGTGTTAACGCAACTGCCGGTAAGATTCTTTCTGGTTGGAAGAAAGATGCCGCAGGCACTTCATTGTTTAAACGTGCTACAGAAAAATATGTTGTAGAAGGTTCAGACGTAGAACCAACAATAACACTTTATGCTCATTGGGAAAATGATTCTTATGAAATCACCTATGATGCAAACGGTGGTATATTCTACACAAGTGATGGAGATGTTACTACTCGTACAAATACTATTGCATTTGAAAGTATCGTAACTGTTAGTAGAGCAACCGATTGGGTTCCTCACAATCCAGAAAGAAATACCCCTGCATATAGTTTTGTAGGTTGGTCTGCTTATAAGACAACCTCATATACTGCTACAACATCTGAGTCATTAGATTTAGTTCCAGCTACATTAGATAAAAACATTATCTATACTGCTGGTGTAGAAGGCGACAACAAATGTCATACATTCTTAATGCCTGCAGAACATATTGTTTTATATGCAATATGGAGACCTATTAATTGGGAGATTATTTATACAAAAGAAGATGGCTCTGAGTATCAAAAAGATACTCAAGGTTATGGAAAAACTATAACCCTTGTAGAAGGACCTCCAAAAACAGACCATTTATTTACAGCGTGGGAACATACCCTAGCTGATGGTTCTACTGAAGAGTATGAGGCTGGTGCATTCTTTACAATTGATCATAGTATTATGACTGACAACGAGAAGTCTCAATTTAGAATTTATCTAAAACCAATTTATACACCACAAAGTGTACGTGTTAGATTGATTGCTAACGATGGTTCATTTACAGACGGATCAGAATATAAGATTATAGATACTTTTGTTGGTCACAAAATTACTATGCCTAAGATACAAGAACCAGAAGGTTCTGAATATCAACTATCAAGAGCATATTATGCATTGGTAGGATTCTCAGAAGACCAAGGTGGTAACGGAGACTTAGATCTTCTACCAGGACAAGAATATATAATACCTTCTTTGAGCAGTTCTTTGATTCTTGGTGGTGAACTATTAATATATGCAAAATGGACAGTCGCAGAAGCTTATATTTATAAGGGTGACGATGAAAATCTTAATGCATATTATGCTTCACTAAAAGCCGCAATTGACGATACTCAAGATGGCGATACAGTTTATATTCTTGGCAAATCAATTACTATTGATCAGACAATTGGTATCCAAAGAACAATTTCTGTAATGTTCGACGGAACAATGCTTGATGGTTCAACAATGACCATCACTAGAAAAGCTGGTTTTACTGACAATATGTTCAGTATTACTCCTCTAGGAAATCTATCTATTGGTTACGAAGATGGATCTTCTCCAATAGAACTTACTATTAACGGAAATAAGAGAGTATCTAATGCTGCAGCTATCTTTAATGTTCAAGGTAAACTTTCATTGTATGATGGTGTAACAATTGCTGATGCTCGTGGTATTTCTGGTGGTGCAATATATGTTAATGCAAACGCTGCAACAGTATTGTTAAAATATGCAACATTAAAAGGCAACTCTGCAACAAATGGTGGTGCAATTTATGTTGAACAAGGCGAGTTGACTATTGACGAATCAACTACTCTTGAATCAAACAACGCAACATCTAACGGTGGTGCAGTATATAATAAAGGCACTGTATTAATAACCGAAGATGAAGGTTTTGACAAAAACATCGTAATCATTACAAATGCTGCAGATGGCAATGGTGGTGCATTCTACAATGATGGTACTTTAACATTTGAATCAGTTACTCTTGAAGATAACTATGCTGCAAAAGGTGGCGCTATTTATAACGGTACTTCAGGCGTAATGACCTTAAAGAATGTTGAATTCTACAAAAACAACGTTTCTTCTAAAGGTGGCGCTATCTATAACGATGCAACTACTATATCAGGATATAACGCAAGTTTAGAAGACTGTTACTTTGGTGAAGACGTAGATACTGGTAACTCAGCCGCAGAAAACGGTGGTGCTATATGTAATGCTGGTCGTATGAATATTGATATCGCAGAGTTTACTGGCAATAGTACTGTTCAACCAGGTTCAAGTGGTGGTGCCGTTGCAAACGAAGGCTCTGGCGTAATAATAATGAAGGCTGTTAACTTTGTAGAAAACTCAGCAGCACTAAATGGTCAAGGTGGAGCTTTTGCGTTACTAGAAGGTGAAGCAACTCTTGGCGAAACTGCTAATGATGACACAAAAGTAATCTTCGAAAAGAATACTTCTGTAAGTGGCGAAGGTCTTGCTATATATGTTAAAAACGGAACATTACATCTAAATAACGTTGATGTTCGTTACCAAGTTTATACAGGCACTGATTATAAGGAAACTTATAATGGTGGCGCAATATTTGTAAGTGGTGGTACAGTTAATGCTAACAAGCTTGAGATGTACGAAAACTCTACAACAGCAAATGGTGGTGCTATCTTAGCTACTGCAGGTACAGTTAATATTAATAGAGCAGAAATTTACAAAAACGTAGCAACAAATGGTGGTGCTATATATCTAAAAGGTAGTGCTATATTTAACATAAACAACGCTTCTATCTATGAAAATAGTGCAAATCCATTTACAGACGGTGCTGCAGGACAAGGTCTTGGCGGTGCAATTTATACAAGTAGTTCAGGATTGGCTCTACTTGGCGGCACTATTGGTCAAGATGCTTCTCCAAATACAGCTGTTGATGGTGGTGCTATATATGCATCAGCTCAAGTAACTATGAATGGTGCAACAATCGCATACAATATAGCTAGTAGAAACGGTGGTGCTATTTGTACTACAGCAAACTTAGTATTGATTTCTGGTTTGTTTAACTACAACACAGCTCAATACTATGGTGGTGCTATTTATACATCAGGCACTTCAATCGTTAAATTCCAAAGTGACGTTACTAATACTTCACAATTTGTAAGATTTGAAGGTAACACATTCTTAGAAAGTGACGGTGCTGGTTATGGTATATATGCTGTTAACAATGTAGAACTACAAGGTACAGTTATATTTATGACAACTTTAGGTAATGATGATATCTATCTAAAGAACTTAAACGCAGATGGTTCTACAAAAGATGTTTATGTATCATTTGTTAATAATCTAACAACACAATGTCGTATCAACATTTCTTCAGAAAACGCTGCAATTGGTGTTAAACTTGCTGATATGATATTGGCAACTCGTGCAAAAAATTATCTAAAATACTTCTCATATCAAGGCAATGCAGGTGGCGTTAGAGCAAAAGATAGATATATTATCAACGGTGACTATTCAGCAACAATAGGAACTGGTGATGATACACAATACTTCTCATCTCTACGTCTTGCATATATTGGTGCAGAAGAAGGCGATGTTATCGCTATAGCAAGAGATATCGATTTGTTTGAAGACTTAAGAACAGATCCAGATATCGACGAAAGTGCAGATTATGAAACCTCTTTTGACGTAGCAAAAAATATTACAATCATAAGCGAGGCAGAGTATACAATTTCTCGTGGTGCTATGACTGGTGCTATGTTCGAAACTACAGGAACAGCACAACTTACATTTGGTATGGTTACTGATGATGGTAGCAAACTATATGTAGATGGTGGATATGATCCTGTTGCAGGTGGAGATAGTCTAGACTCTATCGTAAAAGTTAATACAAATACAACATTTGTATTATATTCTACTGTAACTTTACAAAACAATATTGCTCACGCAGGTGGTGCAATATCTAACTATGGTACAACTACCTTATATAGTGGACAAATCTCAGAAAACTTTGCTTCTAGTCTAAACGATGACGAATCAGCAAACGACGGTATGGGTGGTGCTATCTATAACGAAGGTACATTAACCATCGGTAATGTAACAATCACTCTTAATGAGACCAACGCTTATGGTGGTGGTATCTACAATAAGGGTGGTACTGTAGCTATAAACACAGCTAATGCTCTTATCACAGAAAATATTGCAACTATTTCTGGTGGTGGTATATATGTAGATGGTGGATCATTCAGTTTTGAAAACGGTTCTATCACATATAATACTACTGATGCTACTAAGGTGGGTGCCGATACTTATGCTCTTGGTGGCGCTGGTGTTGCAATTTCTGGTGGTGGTACACTTACTATGACTGCTAGCTCAAAAGGTGTTATTACAAACAACACTGCAAAGAGCAACGGTGGTGGCATTGCATTATATAATGGTACTATTGATATCCAAAAAGGTACTGTTCAAGACAACCGTGCAACCAATGGCAATGGTGGTGGTATATATCTATTAAAGACTGCAGATACTGATGTTCATACTTTGACATTTGGTAGTGCAGCAGTTGTTACTGCCAACCGTGCTAACTATGGTGGTGGTATAGCATTTATTGGTATCACAATGGAGATAACCGGCTACTTTAATATCTATGGCAACAAAGCTGATGTTAGAGGCGGTGGTGTATTAATAGGTGGTACTGCAACATACAATTCTAATATTACATTTAATTCAACTAATATCACTATCGGTAAAAACAACTTAGGTAACGAAGCTCAAGATGGTGCCGGCGTATATATCTTCTATGGTTCTACATTAAACATTAGTAAAATGAAGAACTCAGAACTTAATGGTATTGCATACAATGCAGCAACTGGCAACGGTGGCGGTATCTATAATGACGGTACATTAAACTTTCAAAACAAAGATATAGATAAATCATATTATTTCTATATCAACTCTAACACTGCAGCCAATGGTGGTGGTATTTATAACGACTCTAAAGGTGTAGTTGTCGCAAACAACTTACGTCTTGGAGCAAATACTGCAACAAGCACTACTGGCGGTGGCGGCGGTATCTATAACAAAAACGAATTTACTATTAAACAATATCAAGGACTATATAGTTATGTAGGTTCTGCTCAAAAATCACCTAACATTGCAGAAGCAAACGGTGGCGGTATTTATAACGAAGGTAAATTTACCTTTACAACATACCAAGAAACTGCCGACAATACTAACTATGATGGTTATTTTGGTATCAACTATAACGAAGCAAACGATTATGGTGCTGGTATTTACAACGCTAAAGGCGAAATTTTAGTAAACAATGCAAGAATGTATGTTCAAAATAATGAGCAAACTCACGATACAGCACAATTTGGTGGTGGCGGCGGTATTGCTATGGTAGATGGCACATTTACTGCTATTAGCTCTAGTGCTACTTCATCT
>JAZUPV010000057.1:0-8837 GCA_045605365.1 Clostridia bacterium | reverse complement strand
TTGTATTTTTAGAGCATGGGTTAAGTGCAAGAAAAGAATATCCACACATGAAAGTAATGGAAGATATATTTGCAAAAAATGGATATAATGTTGTCAATATTGATGCAACAAACTCATTAAATGAAAGTGAGAGTTCTCTTGAGGGTATAACATTTACTAGTCACAGTAATGATTTAGTTGATGTTATAGAGTGGGCTAAGTCTCAAGATTTCTATATTGAGCCTTTCGCTATAGCAGGACAATCTTTGGGTGCTGCGTCGTGTATACATTACGCAGGGAATAACCCAATTAAAGTTAATTTATTGTTGGTTGCAAGTACTCCTTTTGTGGTTGGTAGAGAGCTTATAGAACAAGAAGAGATGATGATACATATACAAAAATATGGATATTTAGAAAAAGTATCTAAAAGCACAGGCAAAACATTAAAAATAAATAGAAACTTTAATTTGGATTTGGTTAATTATGATTTAACTGAAAGCATCATGAATATAAGAGCGAAAACATTTGTTTTACAAGGGGAATTAGATGCTCAACATATCATTAAAGCCTCTAACCAAGTATTTAATTTACTTAATACTAATAAAGAAATGATTGTTTTAAAAAATACTCCACACGATTTAGCGAATACCGAAGAAACAAAAGCATTATTTACTAGTGTTTTAGATAATTTGTTAAAGTCTATATAAAAAAAGAATTAGAAAACAATCTAATTCTTTTTTATTTTGTTATTGAATATCTCTATGTTTAAATACTAGATAAGTTACAAGATGTAACATTATAAGCATACATGATATGACAACTGCTGTTAGTATTATGCTTGTGTCTGTAAATACAGGGGAGATGAACAAATTGGTTAATGGTTGATTTGCGGAGTATTGAACTGCAAACGAGCCACCAAAGAACTTGAATAAATCTAAGTTTGCAAAGATGATATATTTTAACCAGTTAGCACCTGCAGAAACAAATGTAACTATAAGTGTTATAAAGTATATCATAACAGAAACTATAGTAGCGCCTACATAAGATTTAAACAAAGTAGATATAGCAAAAGCTAACATTACAAAAATCCAAATTTTGATAAGCAAACTTGCTACATATAGTAGTAACAAAACTGGAGCAGAAGTAACGAATACGTGGTTTGCATTAAATACCGCTAATATTGGTAGAGAATTTAGTCCATATATAATAAGACCAGTTATAATAGCCACAGCTACACTAACTAAAACAAATATAGTAGCGAAGAACATAGTTGCACATATTTTTGATGCCATTATTTTGCTACGTTTGTATGGTCTTATTGCTAGTAGTTTTAGAGTGCCGTTTGTTTGTTCTGAAGCAATCATACCCGCACCAAGTACTACGCTATACGCAATAATTAAAAAGCTCATAATCTCTAATGTAAAGTATACATAATCCCAACCGTTGGTTGTTTTGTTTGAACTTTTGTTAAATGCAAATACATCAGCAAACTCTGCGTCTGTTTTGTTGTTTTTGAACAAATAAACATATTTAGAATAAGTTTCTTTTACTTGATAAGAGTTGAAGTTTTTGAAATAATCTCCAACATATTTTGCCAAGGTGCTATCAGAAACACCCTTTGACAAATCATTTAACAAGCCGTATTTGATAATGTTAGATGCATTTTGAGCAGTTGCAACATATTTGATAATTAAATCGTCAATTGTAGCAATGTTCTTGTTGCTAACACTATCTGTAGTTTCTGGGTCGGTTGCAAAAGCTAGGGCTTTAGTATATAGTTGATTTAGTTTTGCTGTAGTTGGGGTATAGTATGTATCTAACAAACCTTTAGCAAATTTTGCATCATAGGTAGTATTTTTCATAAGACCAACTGTTGATGAAAGGTTGCTAATAAATTTGTTGGTAGATATTAATTTGTCTAACTCGCCATAATTTTCTGCGTTGGCAGGCGATAGGTTGTTGGTAACTGTATTGATAAACGAATTAATATAAAAAGCAAAGTTGGTATTGATATCTTCAGTAACTAACAACAATGGTATATCATAGCTGATATATTGTTCATAAAGACCTTTTAGGTCATTTAACAAAGTTATGATTTCGTTTAATTTTACAGTGATAGCATCACACTCTTCTTGAGTTTGAGCCACTTGTATCAATCCGCTAACAGTTTGACGTTTGTTGTTGATGTTGTCTAGTCGTATTTTTAAATTATTTACAAAGTCAACGCTAGAGTTTGTTAAAAATAAATCAATATATGATTTGTTCTTTTCTAAATCTTGGTAAACATATTTTGAAGCGCTTTGTTCTGTTAAGATAGATTCTTGAAAATGTGTAAACCTTTCGTAGACTGTTTCTCCAACAATCGTGGTTGAACTAACATCTGTCTTTTTTGTTGGGGTAAAGAACTGTGGTGCTAGTGCCAATATCAATATTAATAGACCTGTCATAACAAATATGCCTGGTCTTAAAAATATCTTTTTTAATTCTCCTCTAAATAGTCTAAACATAGTGTTTCTCCTAAAAATATTATGCTATTTTATCTTATGCTTGTACCTGTACCGTGGGTATCTTCTGATACTCCATTTACATATGGCAAAGCTCCACGATTGATAGTCTCTAAGAAGACTTCTTCAAGAGTTTTTACCACGGCGCTTATTGAGTAAATATCGATGCCATGTGATACTAACAAGTTGATAATAGCTGGTATATTTTCTTCGCTTAAGCTAATAAGTAAAGTGTTCTTTTCTATCTCAATGTGAGAAGGATTAAATTTTTGCATAATAAGTTTGCCAGCATAGTTAGGGAAGCTAACCGACACTGCAACTTTTTGACCGTATTTGTCACCATGTTTCATTTGGTCTACGGTTTTTAGATTGACAATTTTGCCATTGTCGATGATGCCGATGGTGTCGCAGATAAGCTCCATTTCGGCAAGAATATGACTAGAGATAAGTATTGAGATTTTTTCTTGATGGGCGATTTTCTTTAAGAAATTACGCATTTCTAATACGCCGTTAGGGTCTAGACCGTTGGTTGGCTCGTCTAATATCAAAAGTTTAGGGTTGTGCAACAATGCTTGAGCTATACCAACTCTTTGGCGCATACCTAAAGAATAAGTCTTAACTTTGTCGGTGATACGGTTCTCCATACCAACAAGTCTAACAACTTCGTCAATGCGTGATCTAGAAATGTTAGGGTATAGGCTGGCATAATATTTTAGATTTTCTAAACCAGACAAGTTTTTGTATAGTTCAGGGTTTTCTATTATGCCACCGACCATTCTTATAGCTTTTTCAAATTTTTTTGTAACAGAATAACCGCAAATAAATACATCACCATTTGTAGGTTTTGCAAGTCCAGTAATCATCTTGATAGCGGTTGTTTTGCCGGCACCGTTAGGACCTAAAAAGCCGAAAATCTCTCCTTCATATATTTTAAAAGAGATATTATCAACGGCACGTCTAGTGCCATATAATTTGCTTAGGTTTACAACCTTTAAAATCTCATTAGTCAAAATTAAATGCTCCTATTTTTAGTATAGCATATTGAAACAAAATGTAAATACTCAACTTATACGTTGAAACGTTTTGTTTTTAATAAAATATAGTACAATAATGTCGAAATCATAAAGTTGCTAGTAAGTATTGTTGGTAATAACCAATAACTCAAAAAGTCTAGTTGGTTAAGAGATGTCATACCAATAAATAAATTGATAGCAAATATAAATACGACAGCAACTAAAGTAGCTAAAAATTTGTTAAATATATTGATACTTAGTTTAAATGATGAAGACGTCTTTTTGTAAGGGTCAACAAAATAAGCAATCGTTAAGATAGTAGGGTATACAAATGATAAACCAAACGCCCACCAGTATATTGATAGTTGAGATGTTGGTAGCATATTGGTTCTGTGTAAAACAACACCAGTAATCAATATCTCCATAATCATAAACAACCATACCAACCAGCCTTGACAAACTCTAAGTTTGTTATAGTTGATATAATTGTCACCTTGCTTTGCAGAATATACTGATTTGTTATATGTTCTAAACTTGATACCTTCTTGTCTAAACTGAGTAGCGATAATATCCAAATTGTTATTTGTTCTTGGTACAAATTCGCTTGGAGTATCCAAATCTTTAGGTTGATTTTCAAACAATGCGATATTAGATGTTTTGCTAGTTTCTACTAGTTGGTCTTCAATGTTTTGCTCTTGGTTAAATTTTACTTCATAAGGGTCTTTGCGGTTGGTGCCAGCATATAATTCACCAAGAACATCTTTGTAGTTGATGTCTTCTTTATGTTTTGAAGGTTTTTCTACTATATTGTTAGATGTTGCAGTGTAACGTATTGGATTGTACTCGTCAGGTCTATTATATTTGTTGATTACTTCTGCGTGATCTATTTCTATAAACTCGTGTGGTTTTAACACTTCGTCATAATCTTCAAGATTTTTGCTAGGTTGAGACTCTTGCTCAGTATTTTTTATAACGTTAGAAAAATCAATTGTTTGAGTTGGTTCTTCTATAGTTTTATCAACTGTGTCAAAGTCAACGCTGTTTTCTAGGGTAGGTTGCTGTTCTAATATATCGTCTACTGGTTTGTCTTCTGTAGTGTTGGTGTTGATGTATACAACTTCTTCTTCGATGTCTTTTTTGTCAAATATAAAGTTAACTTTTTCTTCGTCTTCTTCTATATTTGTAGTTTCTGTTAAAGCAACGCTATCTGGTTGTATATTAGAAATAGTACTAAAGTCTTGTTCTAACAAACTATCCATACTAAAAGTATCAAAACTACCATAATTAGTAGATTTTTCGGCAGGTTTGTGGTTAGAAAAACTATTGTAGTTGTTTTTGATATTATCTAGGTCTGTGATATTGACCTTGTCATATTTTTTAATTATGCTACTTTGGTCTGGCTCAATAGATGTTTTGTGAGAATCTTGATTAGCATATTTGTTAGTAAAAGCAGTTAATTGTTCTGGCACAGAATCTTCTGTTGTTTTTACAAAGTTTGTATTTTGATTAAACATATCAAACTGTATAAAATTAGTTGATATTTCTTCTTCTTTTTCTTCAACTACTTTTGGTGGAGTAGAGTTTAGAGAAAATAAATCTTCTTGTTTAACAACTCCAGAAAATTTTATGTCGTTATTGACAATGTTAGAAGATGCTTGGTTAGATTTTTCTAGTTGGTCTATATTGTCTGCGATGGCTGAGATATCTTCTTTTATTTCGCCGATAGATTGGTCTGCAGGTGTCACAGGGTTAAGGGCGTTTAAAAGCTGATTAAAGTCCTCCCAGTTGACACTGTGTTTTTCGTAGTGGGCTTGACCTTTTTCGGTCATTTTGTAATAATGACGTCTACCGCCTAACTCACTGTCTCCCCAATATGACGTAATAAGTCCTTGCTCCTCCATACGACGCAAACTACTGTACAAACTAGGTTGTTTTAAGACTAGTGTGCCATTAGTTTTTTGTTCAATATCTTTGCATATCTCATAACCATATTTATCGCCAGAAAGTAGGGCATTTAATATGATTTGAGAGATGCTACCACGAAGGGCTTTATTGTTAATATCAACCGCCATAAAAGTACCACCTTTTATCATTGTAATAATTTTACAAAATATGCTCTAATATGTCAAATAAAATACTATGCAAACAAAGACATTTAGTAAATAAAGTGATATAATATATAATATAAAACAAGTCTAGGTAGGTACTATGCAAACAAGTATAAGAGAACTTATGGATAAAGCAAGTATAATTAGAGAAAGACGCAAAACTCTAAAAATAGTAATCACAGAAAGTGGTGAATTGCAACTTGTGGCGCCATTAAATATGACACTGAATAAAATAGAAGAACTTGTCTCAACGAAACAGAAGTGGATTGTGTCAAAATTGCATAAAACCACAACTGACAATATAAAGAACAAGTTATTATTAAACTATAATCAAACATTAATTTGTGGTGAAATATACGATATAAAGGGGTATAGTGGGGGTAAAATTGTAGTTGAAGGCAGTAATATACTTATACCTGATAAATTTTATAAAAATAACACCCAAATACGCAATATTAAAAAGTGGTACAAGCAATTAGCAGAACAAATCGTTTCAAATCGCCTAGAACAGCTGAAAAATGCGACAAAAATCTCTTATAAAAGCTTGAAAATATGCGATAGCAAGGCAAAATGGGGAAGTTGTGACAATTTTAAGAATATAAAAATCAACTGGAGAGTGGTTATGTTGCCACACAAAGCTATTGATATGGTGCTTTTGCACGAATTAGTTCATATAATAGAGTTTAATCACTCAAAGGACTTTTATAGTATATTAGCTAAGTATATGCCTGATTGGAGAAACCAAAGAAAGATATTAAAAGGAAACAACTTTTTGTTAAAGCTATATAGAGAATAAAAAAACACCAAAAATTTTGGCGTTTTTTATTTTTTAAGTTAGGTTAGGGTTTTTGCAATAGTTTTTTAAACATATAAACTATTCGCAAAACACAGGTTTTGCGAATAAATAGTGGTATTTTAACACCAAATATGGCGTATTATGTATTTTGCGATACAAATTGTTGTGTATTATGCAAAATTATAAAAAAGAACTTATTTATGTAAAACAAGTCCTTTTTATAAATATTTTAGTTTAGTATATAATTTGCATTTATAAGAAACTTTTTGATCTTTGCATAATCTGTATTAGCAAATCTGTTGTATATAAGCATTTCGCCATCTGTATCTAAATAATCGTTTAGACTGCAGTTTGTCAAGTATAACATTGACTTTGCAAACACTTCGACGATGTCATTGCCTTTTAGCAATTTGTCTGGCACGTTATAAGCGATATATTCTACCAAATATCTATTTACTTCTGAAGGACTAATCCATTTGTTAGTAATCATAGTCTTACGCAAGTTTTTAAGTATTCTTATAAGGCTTTTTAGATTACCCTTGCTTTTTTTGTCTTTCTTTTCTATTGCTTCGTTATAATCAAACAGCTTAAACTTTTCTTCGCTTTTTGTTATAAAATTCCAAAAATTAATAGTGCCTTCTTTGTCTAATTGGTCAAAGGTGCCTATTCTTATCATTAGGTTAAAATCGTGCTCTTTTTTGCATAGTACTTTGATACCTTGACCAGTTAGTATCAATTTTGTTTCTTCGCCAAAATAATAGATTATTTCTTTAAAAAACAAATCTACAAGCTCGTGAGTTGTGCCTTTTAAGCTTAGTTTATCTTTTTCTTTTTTGTTTTTTGCTTCGGCGTATTGTTTTTTAAAAGTTTTGTTAGTAAGCAACATTTGTGGATTGCTATTAGAAACGACGATTTCTAACTCGCCTGTTTCGTCTATAAAGGTATTATTGGTATATTCACCCATAGCAAAAATTCTTATGTCGTCTACGGTAATATTTGACATTTTGTCAGCTATTTTTGAAAGAACTTTGTCTATGATATTAATCATTTTTTGATAAAAATCTTGTGCTTTAGATATATCTTTAGCGACAGAAAATTGTTTTACCAAAGTGCTATCCATAAATGATAAATTCCTTTTAATTATTTTGCTTGAATTTTAGTTGTGCCACCCATATATGGTTGCAAAGCTTCTGGTATATTAACACTACCATCTTCGTTTAGGTTGTTTTCTAAAAATGCGATAAGCATTCTTGGAGGTGCTACAACTGTATTGTTTAATGTGTGTGCGTATTGGTTGCCTTTTTCAGATTTAAATCTAATGCCAAGACGTCTAGCTTGAGCATCTGATAAGTTAGAGCAAGAACCTAGTTCGCCAAAGTATTTCTTTTGTCTTGGAGTCCAAGCGTTAATGTCACAAGATTTTACTTTTAGGTCAGCTAAGTCACCACTGCAACATTCCATAACTTCGTGTGGGATGTTAAGTGTTTTGAAAAATTCAGAAGAAATTTGCCACATTTTGTTGTACCAATCCATACTGTCTTCTGGTTTGCAGATGACAATCATCTCTTGTTTCTCGAATTGGTGAACTCTATAGATACCCCTTTCTTCCATACCGTGCGCGCCAACTTCTTTTCTAAAGCAAGGAGAATAAGAAGTAAGCAATATTGGTAGGTTTTCTTCTTTAATAATAGTATCTTTAAATCTACCAATCATACTGTGTTCGCTAGTACCGATTAGGTATAGGTCTTCACCTTCGATTTTGTACATCATATTGTCCATTTCTTCAAAACTCATAACGCCAGTAACAACGTCACTTCTTATCATAAATGGTGGTATACAATAAGTAAAACCTTTATTGATCATAAAGTCTCTAGCATAAGACAATATTGAAGAATGTAATCTTGCAATATCTCCAGTTAAGAAATAAAAACCGTTGCCGCTGGTACGTCTAGCGCTGTCTAGGTCTAGACCATTAAGAGATTCTAAGATATCTGCGTGATAAGGGATATCAAAAGATGGTACTTTTGGCTCTCCTACTGTCAATCTTTGTACGTTTTTGGTGTCGTTTTCACCAAGTGGTACATCATCTGCGATAATGTTTGGTATAGACATCATAATCTTTTTGATTTGACTAGCTAGTTCTTCTTCTTTAACTTCTAGTTCAGCAACTCTTTCATTATTTTTAACAACTTGTTGTTTGATTTCGTTGGCTTTTTCGATTTGTTTTTCTCTCATCAAAAGGCCTATTTGTGAACTTAATTTATTACGAGTACCACGTAATGTATCTACTTCTTGTTTTATAGCGCGATATTCTTTGTCTAATTGCGAAACTTGATCTACAAGAGGTAATTTGTGGTCTTGAAACTTCTTTTTAATGTTGTTTTTTACCAATTCTGGGTTTTGTCTAATTAATTCTATGTCTATCATAAGCTATATC
>JAZUPV010000056.1:0-5183 GCA_045605365.1 Clostridia bacterium | reverse complement strand
GGTTATGGCGGTGGATGGCTAATTCAAGGTGGAACCGTTACTATGAACCGTTGTGAAGTTTACTCTAATAAGTCAAGCTCTAGTGGTGGTGGTTTTGCTATAGTTGGTGGAGATTTGATATTCTCAGAGAATATTGGATGGTCTGGTAACTATGCATATATACATAAAAATACAGCAGCTGTAAAAGGTCAAGAAATGTACCTAAATGTTCCAGTTACTTGGAAACAAGGTATTCAAACTTGGGATTATTATATGGCAGGTACTGTTTATCTAAATTCAGTTAATGCATATTTTAAATTTGACAAAAAGCCAAATGGTACCGAAAGTTATAGTACTATGAATACTGGATATAAGGTCGTATTTGAGTCTCATAGTGCTGGCCTTGTAGATGGTCGTAGACTTGCATACTTTGGTACATATAGTAGCGAAGAGCCAGTTACATCAACAGATGAAGAAGGTAATGAAGTTACAACTATGCAAATAGTTGAAAATAATTTGGCAGAAAAATACTATACAAGGTTTAATATAATATTGCCAGCAAACGAAGTTTTTGGTGTTAACTTTGACGAGCAAGGTTATGTAGTATTGTCTGCACCAGTTGCTCGCAACTGGAGCAATCAAGGTCAAGTTATGACCAATCAATATTATGCTACTTTGGCTCAAGCTGCAGCAGAAGCTACCAATGGTGAAATTATAGAGATTTTGCGTAGTCATACTGTACACACCAATGTTGTTGTTGAAGATAAAGGTCTATATTTTGTACAACAAAGCGACATAATTTTAACTCGAGGCAAGAGCTTGGGTGGAGCATTGTTTGTATTAAACAACAAGACTACTACTAGTCGTTCAACATATTTTAATTATAAATATTATAATTGGAGCACTCAATTTGGTGATGGCACAACACTAACTCTTGATGGCAACAAGGCTCAAAAGAGTTCTGGCACATCATCACTAATTTTAGTAACAGGTCTTACTAAGAGAAATACAGATGGTACTATTAACAACAGTTACTATAGTGCAAGTAGTAGTTGGGCATATGGCGTTAATAGACCAACAAGAATGAACCTATATATATACAATTCTCGTTTGATCAATAACACAGCCAATATCGGCGGCGGAGCAGTCGCATTTTATGGACATAATGGAGATGGTACAACTGCAGCAACATATAATGCAGACGCATCAGCATATTTTGAAGCCAATAACGTTACATTTGATAACAACAATTCTACTTGGTATAATTCTATGAGTGTAAGTTACGGCAAGTTTGGTGGTGGTGGTGCTATACTTGCAGAAGGTGGTAGAATGTACCTTAACGATTGTACATTTACCAACAACCGTACCTATGGTTCAGGTGGTGCTATTCATGCAGTTGGTCAAGCATATTATTATACAAATGCAAACTACAACTATGCTCTACAATTGAATAGATGTACATTTAATAACAACTGGGCTTATTACTACGCTGGTGCATTGTTATTAAATAGTATTTATAATAAAGTTGAATTAGGTGTTGATAGCACATCTGAAACTAACAAAGAATTTGTATCGTTTATTAATAACAAAACCCACCATCATTATGGTGGAGCGATTGTTAATAGACCTTATAAACCATCATTCTTTAATTCTTATAGGAGTAACATTTCAGATACTGGATATACCAACCTTACTGAGAGCGATGGCTTAAATACTGCGACTCAAGATATCGAATCTTATTGGAAAAGAAACCCTAATACTTACGAAGTTTATAAGTCTTATATGACTGAAGCAAGCAATAATCAATTTGTACCAATGTTGTATTTAAGAACAACTTGTACTATTGATGGAAATATTGCTGGTTATTATGATGGTAATAGAAATAATGCTTCTTACCCAGGCTATACTAATGGCTATGGCGGTGGAGTATATTCATACAATGGTCTTGGTTTGTATGGAGCTTTGATAACTAATAACGTTGCTCACGGGGGCACAGGCGGAGTTCATGCTCAAAAACTAGTTGTAGGCAATGGCAGTAGTACATATCCTACTAGAATTTTGAACAACACTACTACTTATTCTGCTGGTGGCGGTTTGCGATTAGAAAACGCTTTTGGCAATCCACATACTGTTTATAGTAACTATACTGGTGGACTAAGAAGTATACATGATGCCTATGTTTCTGATAGAAAAGGTGCTATCGTTAACCTAAACTATATGGTTATCTCAAACAATACAGCATATAGCAATGGCGGTGGTATTTATACCAATGTTGGTATTTCTATCGAAGGTGCTACAATATCTAATAACGAAGCTCTAACAGCAGCTGGTGGTGGAATATTGTTGTATTCTGGTGCAAGTAAGAACTATTTATATAACGCTATAGTTTCTGGCAATACCGCTAAAACTTATGGCGGCGGAATTGCCTCACACTATCACGAAATTGTTATATGGGATATGCAAATTAGTGATAACACTGCTGGTACTCAAGGTGGCGGATTATATATGAGATATGGTGGAGTTGTTTATAGTTCAGACATATTTGATAATATTGTCACTGGTACTGGTTGGGATTATGGTGGTGCTGGCATATGGCACTATTATAATCAACTAAGAATTGCTGGAGATACAACTATTATCAACAATAAGATGACCGGTACTGGCGGTGACGGTCAACACAACTGCGGCGGTGGTGGTGTATGGTCTTATGCAAACACTGCCAATAGTATGGGTTATCTACAAATTGGTAATATTTATCAAGATACAACGTATACTTTTGGTAATTCAGGTATGGCAGATGTAAATAAATACAGCGATTCTGATAAAAATATAACTATTTATAACTATGCTCCTTACGCATATTTCTGTTATAAGACTCCAACAGATACTGTATACACTACTAATTATGAGCCTTGTGATTATAATGGAAACAAATATCAATATGGAGAACATTTATTAGTAAATAATGTATTGTTTAGATGTATCGGTTCTGATAACACAACAAAAGTTGCAGGCAACTCAGTTAAATCTGGATATGGAGATGGTTTCTTCTGTATTGGTACCGGATATTTCTCACTAGTTATAGCTGGAGATCCAAATATTGAAGATAAAATGTATATTCAAAACTGCGGTATATTCTTACCAACATATGTAGGGGTAGATGCTTCTAGATCATTCTCAATTGACTTCCCTAACAGTATTACTGGTTATGACTGTTTTGCTATTGGTAAGGGTTGCTATGCAACTATGGATACTTTATCAATGTTTAGAGCATTAAAACCAGACAATGCAAGCATTAAACTTCGCCCTGGCTATACAATAACAGACCTTACTACAGTTAGACGTTGTTACCTTGCAATAGATGCGATTTCATTTACTGTTTATGACAACTCTTACAAATATCAACAAGCCAACAATGATGTCGACGTTGACAGCTATCCATTATTAACTATAGGAGAAATCAAGAGCGGATATAGCGGAACTAGTTACTTCCCTACAACTCCTACTAGTGGAGCATACTTAAACAACAATGTAAATGATCACTATAAGACTGTTACTGCCACTGTTGGACAATCATATAAGTCAATTTATGATCAACTTAACTTAGTTAAGCCAGGCGCTTCTTTCCATAGATTCTATTGTTATCAAAAATATAATACCGGCAACTGGACTGCATTTACAGATCAAAGACCAATATGGTTTAAATCATTGTCTGAACGTATCTTGTCTAAAGCTGAATTTGAAGCAGCAGGTATTTCTTCTGAAAACGGTAGTATATTATTGTTTGTAAGTTGGACAAATACGCAACATACAATAACTATCCACAAACTATTAGATAATAAAGGTTCTGCGATAGCTTCGTATAGATGTGCAAATACTCAAACTGGTGGTAAAACTAGCGGCAGTTATACATTTAAGATTTATAGTAATGATACTTTCCAAGCCATTATTGATTATGTAAATAATACTAAAAATACCGAGACGGATGGCTCAGGCAGAACTTACCTTAACCCAATAACAGGTGAGACTGTACCTATCAACTATTACGAAGGTTATACTTATCAATACTTTACATTATCTATTGACCGTAAGGTTTATCAACCTACTGATAAATATCCTTATGTAGCTGACGCGACATTGTATCTGGTTTATTATAAGACGGAATATCAACTGACTTATGAACCGGGAGAAGAAGGTACTGTTGAGATAGAAGGTACAACCTATAATATTGGTGGAGGTAATTGGACTAGTAAAGAAGTGGACGAGGGTACCGGCACTGAAATTAAACAACGTTATCAAACTTGCTTGTCTGACAAGTCTATAAATGTATTGTCTGCATCAATGATAACTAAAGAAGGTTGCAAACTTGTTGGTTGGTATAGTGCTGACTCAAACAAAGTTTATAACTTGACAGCTTCACATGCAATTAGACAAAACTTGAATTTGGTGCCTGTATGGCAAGCAATACCTTATACTTTGAGAGTTTATTATAACTATCCTAGTGGTGGTAGCTCATTTATACTATATCCTGTAGATGGTAATACTTCTATCTTAAGGGCGTTAACAAGCTTCAGTGGAGAAATTGAGGGTTATGATCCAAATGGATTTGCGTTTGACGCTCTTGGCGATGATATGATTACTGATACAGACATGATGCCTAGTCACGACCAGATTATCTATGCTCAATGGGCGCCTAAAGATGTAACAATTACTTATCTAAAAGCTGATGGCTCTCAACATATGACACAAAGTGTCAAGTTTGGTGTAGAATTTAAGTTGTTAGAAACTATGCCAGACGGTAGTCCTAAGAAGATTTGGCAAAACCAAGGAACAAACTTAACTTATGCTCCTGGTGCTACATTTGTTGTAGAAAATATGAGCTCTCTACACTTAAGATTTAGAGCTGCTTCTTAAGATTAGATAAATAATTTATTACAACTTAATAAAAAAGACTGGAGAAATCCGGTCTTTTTTGTTGAGAGAAAATAAAACTTTATGTAATGTAAGGGTTGAGATTGTGAAAGGTAAGGATTGATATTGTAAAGGCAACGCTTAATAACAATGATTATTGTTACGGTAAAGTTCTATTTGATAAAGTTGTTTTTGTAAATATAAAAAATAAAACACCCGCGGGGTTGATTGCGGGTGTTTTTTTGTTGTCATTTTATTGTTCTTGGGGGTTATTTTTGGCGCTACGACCAGAA
>JAZUPV010000055.1:0-3260 GCA_045605365.1 Clostridia bacterium | reverse complement strand
CCAAAATAAAACCACAACAGCAGGGCGGGCAAGATTCTCCACAATAAAGTTTTTATCAACCACTACCGATTTGGTAGTGGTTTTTATTTGGTCAAATTAAGGTAATTTTTGCTAATTTTTTTATGAGTAAATGTCTATTTGCCGCATACAATATCTTTAAGACTAAAAAAGGCTCTTTATATGTGGGAATATTCAATCAACTTTTCGCTCTCAAAACAAGATTGGGCGTACAAAATACAAGACAATTGCCGTCAAGCGACCAAAGACTGTGGTGGAGTTAGTACAATAGTTGTCTCAAACTCCGGAACAAAACTCCTTTTTGCAGGTGACATCAATACAAAATACCAGCTAAAACCTGTCATAATGCAGCACTTGGCAAATTATATTATACTTGATTACAAGTACAACTATCTTGTATCTAAGTTTAAGTTCAAAGTCACCAGCGACATCAATATGCAAGCTTTTATAAAAGCCCTAGTGGTTTTTGATAGCGAAATTGACAAAGATATTATTATCCAAAACCTTAGACCCCTTAGCAAAGTAGATATAGATTCTTTTTGTAGATTTAGGCTAAAAATATTGCATACAAAATGGCAAGACCTAATAAACCTTGCCAATGACAATTTTGTCTATTTACTAAGTACCGATACTTTTATAGAACTATTGAAGTTTATCATTAGCAATCTAGATTATCGAACCAAAGAAGTCAATATTCACTTTGATAAAAACGGTTTTAAACTACTAGACGTCAATAACAAACCTATCCAAGATACAATGTTAGATTATACCGTGGGGTACAATGACGCACTGCTCATAACGTCACTTATCACTCTTTCTCCTAGAAGAATCAACCTTCATTATGACACTACAATAACAAACTCTACCATCAATTTGCTTTTTCAGTTATTCTCTGACAGAATAGAAATATCAAAATAAACTGTTGACAATTTTTTGTTAGGGTAATATAATACCTATGTAAACTTAATATCATAGATTGATAAAGACAAGTAGTACTTTAAACCAATTGTCCCAGAGAGTTTGTCCTAGGCTGTAAGACAGATACAATCTTAAAGTATGAAACCACCTTTTGACTATGACGTTATCTTGTACGATATCAAGATTAAGAGTGGTTTTTTATAACAATTAAGGTGGAACCGCGGAGTAGATTAGTATAACTTCGTCCTTTTTGAATTTTCAAAAAAGGGCGATTTTTTTATTTTAAGGAGATATTATGAAATATTATGCTTTATTTACCCGTAAGGGTTGCAGATAATTTTATATTAAACATTAAAACTGCAAATAAGGTATAAAAAGTTTAATTTTTGTGCCACATATAACAAAAAACAATTTTTAGGAGAATTATCATGGAAGAAAACAAACAAGAAATTATGCGTCATAGTATGAGCCACGTTATGGCAAAGGCAGTTTGCAATTTATATAAAGATGTAAAACTTGCAATTGGTCCTAGCATTGACAATGGTTTTTATTATGACTTTGACTTGAGTGAAAGTATCACTCCAGATGACTTTGAAAAAATCGAACAAGCTATGAGAGAAGTCATCAACCAAAACCAAGACTTTAAACGTGTAGAAGTATCACGTGAACAAGCTCTAGAAATGTTCAAAGACCAACCTTACAAAATAGAACTTATCAACGAACTACCATCAAGCGAACCTATCTCTATCTATTATTTAGGAGAAGATTGGTACGACCTATGCCGTGGACCTCACGTTGAAAATACAAAATTTTTACGTGGGTTTGCTTTTAAGTTTGATAGAGTTAGTGGAGCATACTGGCGTGGTAGCGAAAAGAACAAAATGCTACAACGTATCTATGTCTATGGCTTCTGTGACAAAGCCGATCTAAAAGCTTATGTCAACCAAGTAGAAGAAGCAAGAAAACGTGACCACAACAAACTTGGTCGTGAGTTAGGTCTATTTACTACTGTAGACTATATCGGTCAAGGTTTGCCAATACTATTGCCAAAAGGCGCAAGAGTAGTTCAACTATTACAACGTTTTGTTGAAGACGAAGAACAAAAACGTGGCTGGTTATTGACAAAAACTCCATTTATGGCAAAGAGTGACCTTTACAAAATCTCTGGTCACTGGGATCATTACAAAGATGGTATGTTTGTTTTAGGCGACGAAAACAAAGACAAAGAAGTTTTTGCCCTAAGACCTATGACTTGTCCATTTCAATATCAAGCATACCTAAACAAAGGTCGTTCTTATAGAGACCTACCATTAAGATACAACGAAACTTCAACTCTATTTAGAAACGAAGATAGTGGTGAAATGCACGGCTTAATAAGAGTTAGACAGTTTACTATATCAGAAGGTCACTTGATGTGCACTCCAGAACAACTAGAACAAGAGTTCAAAGGTTGCCTAGAACTTGCAAACTATATGCTAAAAACTCTAGGTCTATTTGAAGATGCTTCTTATAGATTTTCTCAATGGGACCCAGACAATAGAGAAAAATATATCGGTACTCAAGAACAATGGGACGAAGCTCAAGGCATTATGAAGACTATCTTAGACAATTTGCAAATCCCTTACGAAATAGGCGTGGGCGAAGCTGCCTTCTATGGACCAAAACTTGATATCCAAATCAAAAACGTTTGGGGCAAAGAAGATACTCTTATCACTATCCAAATTGACCAAATGCTTGCCGAAAAATTCGGTATGGAGTATGTTGACAAAGATGGCGCTAAGAAAAACCCATACATTATCCACAGAACTTCAATCGGTTGCTATGAGAGAACTCTAGCATACTTAATCGAAAAATATGCAGGTGCCTTCCCACTATGGCTTGCTCCTACTCAAGTAGCTGTTATGAATATTGCAGATTCTAACCTAGACTACGCAGTACAAGTAAAAAACAAACTTGACTCTCTAGGTTATAGGGTAGAACTTGACGACCGCAACGAAAAAATCGGCAAAAAGATTAGAGAAGCTCAACTTAACAAAATACCTTATATGATAGTTGTCGGCGACAAAGAACGTGATGACAAAGTTGTTGCAGTTCGTCACCGCAAAGAAGGCGACCTAGGTGTTATGTCTCTTGATGAGTTTGTTTCAAAAATCAGTCAAGAAGTAGCATCTAAAGAAATCAAATAGTTTTGTTTTAACAAAATATATTGTTAGTCGGTAAATATCTATCTTAAATACCTTTATAACTGCAATGCAACGTATTTTGACGATGCTTGCCTGTTTATGGACTCCTTTGGACAGACGTATGCGTATGATGAGGAAAAC
>JAZUPV010000054.1:0-25895 GCA_045605365.1 Clostridia bacterium | reverse complement strand
ACTGGCGATACAGAATCTGGCTCTGATAGAACACTTAATATTTATTACAAAGACAATTATGTTTACTTCTATCGTACAGAATATGTAGACCAATACTTTGGCATCTCAAAACGTCGTTATGAAAAATGCTTAAAAGTAACTCTTGACGAGTTTATGGCTGACCCACTAGGATTGTTATTACAATACGGCTTTGGTTTCAAAGACCTAGTTATGAATCCTATTAGAGAAGCTATAGCAAAATCTCAAGCCAACACTGACCCACTAGATTATAGCAACATCTTGTTAGGCTTTGCTCATACATACTATCAAGATAGCGATACTCAATCATTTGAGTTAAACCTTAACTTGAAAGAAATCTCTAAAAATGACGACTTGAAAAACCTTCAAGTAACACTATTTACTACAAAACAAAACAACGTAGAATATCTAACTGATATTGACGTATATATGGATATGGACGTAGGTATCTCAATTATCTTACAAACAAAAGATAAAAACAAAAACCTTACTCCTTTCAAACTAAACCTTAACGGTGGTTGCAATGTAGAACCAGCATTGACATTTATCAACAATTACGCTTATGCCCCTGGCGAAGAATGGCATATAAGAAATGGCAAATGGCAACAAGACTCTGGTGACTATACAGTTAGCTTCAACACCAACTACGACGGTTATACAATAGACAGTGTCACAGCTCACGTAGGTACAACTATCACACTACCAAACATCACTGTAGACAAAGTTGTTGTTAACGGCAACGACAAAGACACCTACAAGTTTGTAGGCTGGTGTGCAAGCTCTTCACTAAAAGGCACTATCTATAATGGCGAATACACAATACCACGTGGTGGTGCTAACTTGTATGCAGTATGGCAAAATGTAGAATCTATCCGTTCTATCAACTACTACATTGATGGCAGATTAGTTTGGACACAATCAGGTGTTGTTGGTACAGCACTAAATTATCCTTACAATGTAGCCGATATTGAAGTAGTGGAAAACGGCGAAAAAGTCTTGAAGATATTTGATGGTTGGATTGATGCTAACGGCATTAGAGTACAATCTATCGAAGCAGAATCTCAAGACGTATACGCTACTTACAAAACTATCCACACTTGGCGCACAATCACTTACAAATCTAACTTGCAAGGTTTGGCTGACCCACAAGCATATTCAAACTATGATAGCTATATCGTAGACTTGTATGACTTTGGCGGTCAAGACCAACAAATCAACAGCGACGGCACAACAACAACTTATCGTTTTGATGGTTGGTACTATGATGCAGAATACACCAAAGTATGCAACATAACAAATATGCCTGACCAAAACATCACATTGTATGCTAAGTGGATTTGGATAAGTTCTGTAAGCGAACGCAATATCACAATCTACGACAACGGCACGGCAGTATACAACAAAAACCTAATCTCTGGTACAGCACTTGACATCAATGCTATAGCACAAGAAGATAGCGACGTTGTATACAACGCCAACACTAAATGGTACCTAGACGCTGAGTTTACTCAAGAAACAACCTTCCCTACAGTTATGCCAAACGATAGCGATATAACACTTTATATCTGCAACAAATATCACCTTGACATAACATATTATGTAAAAGAAGTTGTTAATGGTCTAGAAGCCCACGTAGAAAAACACTACACAACTGACCTATACCAAGGCGAAACTATTGATTATCCAACTCAAAACAATTACGAAATAACCTACTACACTAACTCAACCAAATCAGTACCTACTAAGATGGTTGCTTATAAGTTTGGTGGTTATACATACGAAACTGCATTAGCTCCTACAACTATGGACAATTGTGATATGACAATAACTTCTACAGTTAGTGAAACTAGCAGAAATTATCACGCTATCACATTTGTATCTGAGTGGAAGCGTCCTGGTGGTTGGGTAACAGATGGCAAGAACGCACAAGAAGGCAGTATGCATCACGGTGTAGAATATGCTCTTTATGGTTCAACTCTACAAGGCACAACTTTGACAAGAGTTACTTCTATACTAAACAACACAACCGAAACTGAAACAATAAAAGTATCAATGTCTCGTACTTATGGCGGACCAAGATACAACTTTGAATCAGCTTGTTGGAATACAACCGGTTGCAAGATGTTATATTCTTGGGGATCTAACCAATCAGCTAGCAACGAGCTAATCACTATTGATGGCAACAAGACAGTTTACGCAGAGTGGAAACACGTTTAATAACAAAAAAAAGAACAGTCTATAAAAGATTGTTCTTTTTTTTTATCATATTTTATCAATAAAAAACTCTATCATATTAGATAGAGTTTTTTTGTAAATAATATTTAACCTTTAATCATAATTATAATAATATTTAATGTTTAATCATAATTACTTAATTTTTCAGCATAATAATCTATACTTTAAAAATAATCATTTAGTCTTCAAGCACGTGTTTAATATTGTCTTTTACATTGTGCCAAGTTTCTTTTAAAGATGGATAAGACAAAGTTTGTTCTACCTTGTCAAATGGTGTCCAGATAAGGTCGTGAGTATCTTGGCTATCATTGTCACTAGGACCATTGTCAAGAGCAATATACATATAACACTCGCAATCTTCTCCCCTGGGGGTTGAGTATTTTTCTACATAAGGCTCATAACCATCTACGATAACTGCGTTGCGTTTTGTTTCTTCGGCAGTTTCTCTTATAGCACAAGTTTTTATATCTTCACCAGGGTCTACGTGGCCTTTTGGGAAGGAGTAATCTTGCTGTTTTCTTCTGTAGATAAGGGCTATGCTTTTTGTTGTTTTATCAACTAAAAAACAACCTGCTTTTAATGTTATCATAATTATCTCCAAAAACAATATTATTGAGTTTTGTATACTCTTTCAAAGTATTTGATGAGTGATTTTTTTGCTCGTTCTGTATTGACATAGGCTAGCCAACGTATTTGGGCTATTGGCACAGAAAAACCATTGGCGTCTTGCTCAGCAATAATGTTGACCTTGTCACCTGCGATAAGTTTGGTATAAAGTGGTTGGTGTGTTGGCGAATTGTTGACAAGGGCATATTTGCAAGATAGACCTAAGTCGTCGTGAATCTTGAACGCAAAATCTAGTACAGTGCTGTTTTCTGGTAGTTTGATTATTTGACCAGAGCGAGTTTGTACTTCGATATAGTTTTGGATAATTTCTGTTTGCAAACTTTCTTCGTCGATAAGGTCAATATCTGTACCTTCTACAGTACCGTTGCGCATAATGATAAATTCTTCTAATGTTAGCATACACAATCTATACTTGATGCGGTGTTTGTCTTGCACCAAAAAGTAATGCTTTTTGTACACGTCATCACTCTCAAAACCTATTATTTTTAGTTCTTTGGTTAAGACTTTTTGTTCAAACATTTCGTACAACAAGTTGATAGCTTGTTTTTGAGTGACCTTGCCGTTTAGTACGACGTATATATTTGTCGCTGGTATACGGTTAAAAGAGTTGCGTTTGATTAGTTTAAACTTGGTTAGGTCCAAAGTCTTGCGGATACGTTCGTAAGTGTTAAAGAGAGTCTCTTCTTCTACAACGACACGATTGACATCTATACCCTTGCGACTACGCAAAATATAGTCGTGCACAAGCGCAGTGAGATCTTCTTGTATATTGTTGTAGGTAGGTCTGTTTAGTTCGTGAAAGTAATTGTATCTATACTCAAACTCTTCGATTTTGCTACGGTTGACTATTCTAAAACACTCGTTTTGCAAATTGTCATAAAAGTATTTTGTCTTTAGTAGATATGCTAGTGGTATTATCCACTTTTGGGTTTCTTTTACTTTTTCGATTTGTTTGTATGGGTTAAAAACTTGTATTGTTCTTAAGTTGTTAAGTCTATCTGCAAACTTGATAAAAAACGCAAATTTATTTTCTTTGCCGATAGATATTAATTTTTTAAAGGTTTGTTCTTCTAGACTATTTTTAAAAAAGTCTGGGTCATCAAATATCTCATTGATACTACTGGTGTTTTGGTTAATAGCGGTAACTGCATCGACAATCTCTGCTATGTTGTTGTTAAACTTTTCTCTAATTTGGTCAATGGTACACTCACAATCTTCTACAACGTCGTGCAAAAGTGCTGCACTTATCATATCTGTATCAAAACCTAAATTGCACAAAATCTCCGCTACTGCTACCGGGTGCATAATATAAGGTTCGCCAGATTTTCTAGTTTGACCTTTGTGTAGACTGTCAGCTAGGTTAAATGCGTTGGATACGTTGTTGATACCTATACTGTTGTTCTTTTTTAGTGTGTCTAAGATATTTTGATAGGCTACAAGATAATTATATTCTTTATTCGTCATCATACTCAGAACCCTCTCTTATCAATCTAAAGTAGCTATCGTCCTCCATATTAGATACTTTGGCAAATCTAAACATATTGGCCTCCATCATATCTAAAAGCATATTTGACAAGCTATCTTCTATGATACGTTTCTTTTGGTGTTCGCTAAGTTGATTAGGGTTTTCTTTGTTTTCTATATACAAAGTCTTAAACAAATTAAGAAGTTGCTCTGTTTCGTTATGAACACTGACATCACTTGTGCCTAGAGCTAACATCTCGTACAACTCACCGTCAGGCATACGCAAAGCACTACGTGACAAGATAATAAACTGTATGCAAGGCATCTGCTCTCTACCACGAGCAACTGAGTTGACTGTACCTAGCCCACCGATATATTTGTTGTTGCTTGGTGGATTGTTTAAGATAATCAAACAGTGGTCTTTGTCGACAGGGTTTTTTACAGAGATAAATATCTGCAAAGTAGACATCTCTAAGATACCTGTGTAGTGATTTTGAAAAGTATTATAAAACTCTTTTTTTGCAGATGTGTTTTTTAGGGCGTTTAGTGTGCGTAGACCTTCTTCTGCTTCTCTACGAGAAACAAAAAAGCAAGCACTAACTTTAAGACTTTCTCCTTCGTCGCCCATTTCGTCATAGACTGACAATACACCGTACTTTAAGATATTGGTAGAGTAACTAACCCTGCCTTTGTATACGTTGGTGTCATAATAATAAATAGCATAATCTCCAACAAATCTTTTGTAAGACCTGTCGATTTCTTCGGTAGATTTGCTTTCTGGCGAAACTTCTTTGGTCAAAAACTCGTCAATGTTGATACCATAGGCGTTTTTTAACTTAAGCAAAAATTTTACAGATGGCTCGCTATCTTTGTTAAGATAGTTGTTGATACTTGCTGGGCTGACTTGAGTGTCTTGGGCGAGTTGTTTTTGACTGTACTTTTCGCTAAGAGTTTTTAGGTTAAGAACAAAATAATTTTTATCACTCATACATATTTCTCCTTGAGATAATTGTAAACTTATTTGAGATATTTAGCAAACAAATATAAATAATTTATAAAACTAAATTTATTTTTGTTTTGGTTTAGTTTAATAAATATTTTTAGCTTTTATTTTATAAAAACAAACTTAGATATAGCCAAATTATCAAGCGTTGTTGCTGAGTATATGTATTTTATAAAAATTTAGCATAATAAAAAAGCAGTGAGATAAAATCACTGCTTTTTTAAAAACAATTATTATAAAATATATAGTTTTTTATAAAATATACTATTTTGTAAGTTCGTCAAGTTTATCTTTGATAATTGGTCTTGCGATATCTACTTTGGCTGTACCACGAGTTAGGCGCATTGTTTGACCGATAAGATAGTTGACGATATCTTCAGGTTCTTTTTTGTAATCTTCGATAGCTTTTGGGTTTTGTTCAAATACTTGCTCGATAACTGCAAGCAATTCTTCTACAGTCATAGTAGATAGATAACCAAGTTTTTTTGCAAGAACTTTTGGCTTGTCTTGAGTAAAGCAGATTTGTTCAAACAATTCTTTTGCGTTTACTCTGGTGATTTCTTTTTCTTCTACCATTTTGATAATATCTACCAAGCTCTCTGGTGAGATAACTGTGTTGATATATTGTTCTTGTTCGGTTTCTTTTAACTTTCTTAAAACGTCTGTCATAATCCAGTTAGAAACTATCTTGGCATTGTCGTACATTTTTAGGCAGTTTTCAAAATAATCAGAAACTGACTTTTCTTGAGTAAGAATTTTTGCGTCGTACTCTGGTAGACCTAGAGTTTCTACATACTCTTTTAGTCTTTGTGGAGCAAGACGTGGCAATTCTTCTCTTATACGTTCTACGTCTTGAAGTTTTACTGATATTGGTAAAATATCTGGGTCTGGGAAGTATCTGTAGTCTTGTGCTTCTTCTTTAGAACGCATTGTAAAACTCTTGCCTTTGTTGTCGTCCCATTTGCGGGTTTGTTGGGTGATTGTGCCACCTTGTTCTAAGATTTCTATTTGACGTTCTGCTTCGTAGTTGATTGCACGATAAACCATCTTAAATGAGTTTAGGTTTTTCATCTCGGTACGAGTACCATAAGGGGTGCCTTTTTTGTGTACAGACAAGTTAACGTCACAACGCATACCACCTTGCTCCATACGACATTCTGCAATGTCACCAAAAGTAAGGTTGCTACGTAGTTTGGTCAAAAACTCTACAGCTTCTTCTGCTGAGTTGATATCTGGCTCAGTAACTGTCTCGATAAGTGGTACACCACCACGGTTGTAGTCGATAAGAGTACCTACTGTTGCATTGACGTGGACAAGTTTGCCGGCGTCTTCTTCTAAGTGGATACGGTTTAGTCTAACAACCTTGCCACTGTCTAAGGTTATGCTACCGTTTAGACAAAGTGGTTTTTGCAATTGGCTTATTTGATAAGCCTTGGCAAGGTCTGGATAAAAATAGTTTTTACGCTCAAATATAGCAACATCATTGATGTCACAGCCAAAAGTAAGACCCGCCTTGATAGCAAGTTCTACTGCACGTTTGTTGATAACTGGCAATGCACCAGGCAAACCTAAACATACTGGGCAAACGTTGGTGTTTGGTTGGTCACCAAAACGGTTTTCACAGCTACAAAAAACTTTTGTTTTTGTCTTTAACTCTGCGTGAATTTCTAGACCGATAACAACTTCGTAATCTTCTCTAGCCATTATTGTTTACCCCCTTTGTAAGATTTTTGTACAAAGTCAGCAATATCAAGAGCGGTTTGTTCGTCAAACTTTCTTGATATAATTTGCATACCAAGTGGTAGGCCAGCTTGTCCTTTGTCAAAAGGTACGCTGATTGCTGGAGTACCAGTAAGGTTGGCTATAATTGTAAACATATCTTCTGCATACATACTAACAGGGTCTTGTTTTGAGTTGATTTCAAAAGCTTCGCCATAGGTAGTAGGCATAATAATAGCGTCAAATGTTTCAAAAATTCTTTCAAAATCTTGAGTTAACACTTGTTGGATACGTTTTGCTTTTACATAATATGCGTCATAATAACCGCTACTTAAAACAAAGTTGCCAAGCATTATACGACGTTTTACTTCTTTGCCAAAGCCTTCTGTACGGCTAAAGTCATATACATCACCGATATTTTTTGCTTCTTGGCTTCTTGTGGTGTATTTTACACCGTCAAAGCGTCCTAAGTTAGACGCTGCTTCTGCTGGAGCTATTGTATAGTATACTGACAAGCAAAGTTTGTAATGTGGTACGCTAACTTCTCTTACAGTTGCGCCGTTTTTTACTAAAAACTCTTTAAACGCAACAAACTTGTCATAATAGTTTGTTTGTTTGTATAGTTCTTCTACTTCTTTAATTATAGCAAATTGTTTGCCTTTTACTGATGGGTTAAGGTTGTCAAAATATTGACCAACTGGTTGTTTTGCGCTAGTAGTGTCGTGCAGGTCATAGCCTGACAATACTTGCATAAGTAGTGCGCTATCTTCGACAGTTTTTGTCAAGGGTCCTATTTGGTCAAGCGAACTAGCAAAAGCGATAAGTCCATATCTTGATACTCTACCATAGCTACCCTTGATACCAACGATACCATTAAAAGATGCTGGTTGACGGATAGAACCACCAGTGTCGCTACCAAGTGCAGCTGCACATAGGTCTAGGGCAACGGCACTTGCGCTACCGCCAGAACTACCACCTGCTACTCTACCGTCGTCAAGGGCGTTTAGGGTAGGACCATAAACTGACTTTTCACAACTACCACCCATAGCGAACTCGTCCATATTAACTCTACCGATAATGATAGCACCAGCGTCAAGTAACTTTTGAACAGCTGTTGAGTTGTATTGAGCTACGTAGTTTTTCATAAATGCAGAAGCACAAGAAGAAATCTTGCCCTTATACATAATGTTATCTTTGATTAAAATTGGTATACCTGCAAGTACAGGCAACTTTTCGCCAGAAGCAATCTTTTTGTCCCATTCTAGGGCTTGTTCTTTTGCATCTTCAAAAACTTCTATTACGGCGTTTTTGCGTTTGTGTTTTTCTATTTGTTTGAAGTAATAATCAACAATTTCGCTTGCTGTTGTTTGTTTGTCAGCAAGCATTTGTTTTAGTTGGATTATACTCTTGTATGTTAAGTCTGCCATTAGTCTACCACCCTTGGAACATTATAACAACCTTTGCGTTGTTTAGGAGCATTGATAAGAGCCAACTCTTGAGAGATGCTTTCTTCTACTTGGTCTTCTCTTAAGTCGCTGATGTCAACAGCATTAGTAACAACCAAGTCACTAACACTTTCTACTTCGTTCATTTGATTGATCATAGACAATGTATTGTTAAATTCTGGCACAAGGTCTTGCATTTCTTGTTCAGAAAATTTAAGTGCAGATAATGTAGCTAAATGCTGTATATCTTTTATTTCTATATCTATCATAACTTGATAAAACTCCTAATATATTATGGTCTAAGTCTATCTGGACCACGGAAGACAAACATTGCTTCTTTAAGACTAGCAAGGTCTAATAATAACATTGTGATACGGTCTAAGCCCATACCAAAACCACCGTGTGGTGGGCAACCATATTTGAAGAAGTCGATATAACTTTCTTGCATAGTTGCAGGGTCAATACCCTTTTCTTTGATTTGTTCTGCCAAGATGTCTGCTCTATGTTCTCTTTGAGCACCACTTGTGATTTCTACGTCTTTGTAGTATAGGTCGTATGTTTTAGAATATTCTGGCTCGTCTTCTTTTTTCATTGAGTAGAAAGGTCTAACAGCTGTAGGATATTCTTTTACAAAGAAGAATTGGTGACCGTTTTTCTTTTGCATATATTCGCAAAGAAGTTTTTCTGCTTCTCTGTCTAGGTCGTCGCCATCTTCTAGTGGATAGTCACATTCTTCGTCTAAGATTTTGTAAGCTTCTTTCATAGTGATACGTGGGAAAGGTAATGTTGGAACAACTACTTCTACACCAAGAAGTTCTTTTATTTTGTCTCCGTATTTTTCGCTGACAGCTTTGATACCTGCGTGAAGAAGCTCTTCTTCTACTTTCATAACGTCTTCAACGTCGGTTACTCCACTAAACTCTAAGTCAAAACCTGTAAACTCAGTTGCGTGTTGTTTTGTGTGAGATTTTTCTGCTCTGTATACTGGTGTGCAGATAAATACCTTTTCAAAACCACCAGCGATAGCCATTTGTTTGTAAAATTGTGGGCTTTGGATCATATATGCTTTGCGGTCAAAGTATTTTACTTCAAATACGCCAGCACCAGATTCACTTTCGTTGCCGGTCATTGTTGGGCAGTGAACTTCGATAAAGCCATTGTCTAAGCAGTAGTTTCTCATACCTTGAGTAAGAGCTGTTTGTACTTCAAATATAAGTCTATGTTTTGGGTCTCTTAAGTCGATCCAACGATAGTCTAGTCTTTGGTCGATACTGCTCTCGCTGTCGATTGGGCTAATCTCTGCTTTGCTTTCTACTACTACGCTTGTAGGTAAAATTTCTTTACCACCAAGTTTTACCCATTCGTTAGCTACCATTTCACCAGTGATGGTTACATAAGAGTCTGGAGTAAGAGTAGAGAACACTTCTGCGATTTCTGGAGTTTTTGCTTTTTCTACTGTAACTTGTACTTTGCCAGAGCGGTCTTTTAGTACGATAAATTGCATACTTTTTTGATCACGAATTTTTTCTATCCAACCTGAAATTGTTACTGTACCTGGTTGTAATTGTGTAATTTGCGTTTGCATAAAAAACGCCTCCTTAAAAATATAATAATTGTTTTTGTTTTTTTTAAACATTATAAAAAAGACACTCTTGGTTTTTATTTACCAAAAGTGTCTTGAATAATCTTTTTTAACTTTACACGGCAATAAAAACCCAATTCAACTAAATTGTGTTATCATTATTATTGTCGTTATTGTTAATAAGAGTAATCATATTTGTAATGTCCTTGTATGGCTATATTATATGCCTATAAAAAGTATTTGTCAACACAAAATTTCGTATTTGTCAATTTATAGGTTTTTTATTAACAAACCGAACGTAAAAATTTTGGTTGATTATTTGTTATTAAATATGGTCAATTATAATATAATATATACTAAAAAATATATAGTAGATAGTATTTATTATTTGTAAATAATTATAAAGTTTGTTATAATTAGTTATACACAAATATTTAGGGTGAAAATTATGCAAAAAGAAAAAAAGACAAAGAAAGTTTCAGCCGAACAACAAACTGTCAAGCAAGAACAAATGGACCTACTTACCCACGACAACAAGTACGTTGCAGAGACTGACATACAACCTATAAAAGAGAAAAAGAAAAACAAACCTTTGCCTGAACCTACCGAAACAGTCGTAAACGACGACACTAAAGAAAAAGTTCAGGTTAGTATGAAATATGCCCCACACGGACGCAAAACTTTTTCTGGCAAAAAGATAAAACCGCTAAAAGCCAATATGCGTTCTGGCGTGACTAGATTTCACACAGATCTAAAGAAAGGTCTAACCCCTGACCAAGTAGACAAACGTCAACAACAGGGTCTTACCAATGTCAACACTGTCAAAACCACAAAATCTTATGCAGCCATTATTCTTGGCAACATATTTACATTTTTTAACATTTTGTGTTTTGCGGTAGTTGCAGCACTTATTGCGGTTGGTAGTTGGAAAAACTTGACCTTCTCAGTTATCATTATTGTTAACTTGCTTATCGGTATCATACAAGAAATCAAAGCAAAACAAACAGTCGAAAAGATAACCCTTGTCACCGCACCTAATGCAGAAGTTATGCGTCACGGTGAAAAGATACAAATACCTGTCAACCACGTTGTTTTAGATGACCTAATCTTCTTTAACCTTGGCAAACAAGTATGTGTAGACTGTATCATCAAAGAAGGCGAAGTTTCTGTAAACGAAAGTTTGCTTACTGGTGAGAGCGAAACCGTTAAGAAAAAAGCTGGTGACATACTATATAGTGGTTCGTTTATAACTGCTGGTAGCTGTAGCGCTATAGTAGAAAAAGTCGGTCAAGACTGCTACTCAGCTAAACTTACTCAAAAGGCTAAAAAGTTCAAAAGTCCAAAGAGTGACTTGTTAAAAGCTATCAACATCATCATCACATCTATTGGTATCATTATCATACCTTTGACTATACTTACAGCAAGAAACAACTATTTTCAATCAAATGGCGATATAGTAACAACAGTTACTAACACATCTGGTTCTATTATAGGTATGATACCTGCTGGTATGTTCTTGTTAACTAGTGTTGCACTTGCAGTTGGTGTTATCAAACTTGCAAAACGTCGTACCCTTGTACAAGACTTGTATAGTATAGAGATGCTAGCTCGTACCAATGTATTATGTCTAGACAAAACAGGTACTATCACAGATGGTAGTATGGTTGTCAAAGACGTAGTAACAGTAGGTAACAAAAAGCTAGAACAAGTCAATGATATTATGGGTAGTTTTCAAGGTGTATTTGGTGGCAATAACCAAACTTCACTTGCCCTACTTAATCACTTTGGTACCAATACCAAACTGACTCCAGACATCAAGCTTGACTTTAACAGCGAAAGAAAATGTAGCGCTGTTACATTTAAAAACGGTTTAACCTATATCTTAGGCGCACCTGAGATGGTTAACAAAAAACTTACTAAAGAAATACAAAACACAATATACACTTATCTTCAAAAAGGTTATCGTGTATTGTTGCTTGCAGAGAGCAAAGACAAAATCGAAAAAGACAAAGCCCCTAAAGAAAATACTCCTGTGGCGCTTATCATTATTCAAGACAATATCCGTCAAGACGCAGTAGAAACTATCAAGTGGTTTAACGAAAACGAAGTTGAAATCAAAATTATCTCTGGTGACAACCCAGTGACCGTTAGTGAAATAGGCAAACGTGTTGGCGTTATCGGTGCAGAAAAATACATCAGTATGGACGGCATCAGCAACGAAGAAATACCAAACCTTGTCAACAAATACACAGTATTTGGACGTGTTAGTCCAGACCAAAAGAAATGGTTAGTTAGAGCGCTAAAAAAACAAGGCAAAAAAGTTGCTATGACTGGTGACGGTGTCAACGATATTTTAGCTTTAAAAGAAGCTGACTGCTCTATAGCTATGGCTAGCGGTAGCGAAGCTGCCAGAAACGTATCAAATATTGTTATGCTAGACAGCAACTTCTCATCTATGCCAGCTGTTGTTGCAGAAGGTAGACGTGTTGTAAACAACATTTCAAAATCATCAGCGTTGTTCTTGATGAAGACATTCTTTACATTGTTTATCACAATATTCTGTTTGATAACCAAAAACTTGTATCCATTTACAACCAATATGTTGTTACCGTTAGAATTGCTTGTTATCGGCGTACCATCGTTCTTCTTGGCATTGCAACCTAATAACAAACCTATACACGGTACATTTATGTCCAAACTTATCATCACTGCACTGCCTGCAGCGATAACACTTACTGTCAATGTATTGTTCTGTTATGCATTTAACTTGTTTGTATCTATCAGCAAGTACGAACTAGAAACTATGTGTGCTATGATAGTTTGCTTGAGTGGCTTTATTATATTGTTCAAAATATGCAAACCATTTGACACTTACAAATCTGTCCTATGCTCATCAATGCTTGGTGCATTTATACTAGCACTGATTGTTGTACCTGGTAGTTTCTTTGGATATGCTAACTTGCAATTACAAAATACTTTCTACGTAATTATACTTGCACTTATCACATATCACTTGTATTCATTCTTGATTTACCTATGCAATCAATTGTGGTACAACCGTGATGAGTTCTTAAAACGTATCAAAAATGTTGGTCGCAAACCTGAAGAAGACGAAGACAACGACGACTTAGATTATTCAATATCTAACAACAACCAATCAGAAAACGACACCAATCAACAATAATAATAAATAAAAAACAGTCCTTATATTTATAAGGGCTGTTATTTTTTTTATACATAAAACAGTGTGCTTTGATACAAGTTTTGTTATTATCTTTTTATTAAAGAATATCTACACCCACAATAGTCTTGGCGATACAAGTCATATTCTTTGCTAAGGCGAATACTGTTTAGATAACCGTCTTGTTTTTTAAAGTCGCTGATTAGATAATTTATATCAAAATCTTTTTGCAACTGTAGACCTAGTTCATTGATAAGTTCTGCGTTTTTGTGTGGACTGACACTTAGCGTTGTCGCAAATAGGTCAAAGCCATTTTCTTTGGCATATTTGGCAGTTTGTTGTAGTCTAAGATAAAAACACACCTTGCATCTATCTCCACCTTCTGGGCAAGTTTCGAGCCCTTTAACGGCGGTTTCGTAAGTAGGGTTGTCCCAATCACATTTTATTAACTTAATATTAGCGTTTAGTTTGTTAAGATATTTTTCTTGTTCGTTTTGACGTTTGATATATTCTTCGTTAGGATAAACATTTGGGTTATAATAAAAAACTGTTATATCAAACATTTTTGTTAGTCTACCTATCACCCCAGTACTACACGGACCACAACAACTATGAAGCAGCAATTTAGGTTTGATACTATCTACAGGTTGATTATAACTAAAAGGATATATCTCGCCGTCTGTATCTATATATGCGGGATAATCTTTATATATAAGTTTGCTCTTTGGTAGTTTGTTTGACATAATTTCTCCTAAGTACATTATAGTATTGATTGATATATTTTGCAACATCTAATACACAACAAAAAAACATTGGTTAGCTACCAATGTTTTTATTCTTAGTACATACGGTTGTTTTGTAGGTAGTCTACAAGACGTTCTCTATTTTTTTCTTCATTGATAGGTATAGCTACACCACAACTACAATGCATACCCGCCATCACAAAAAATCCTACAAGAAGTGGGCAGAATATACAGAACACATAAGGCACTGCTGCGCCTAGTTGATAACCCATTGTTCTTGCAAAAAGGGCTTCGTTAGATATACCCATAATACGAGCTCTAGGCAATACCCTTGCATACATAAGTGTTGGTATAGCCGCATAAGAAAAGCCAAGCAAACCAAATAGCACAATAACAAGCCAAATAATGTGTGACACAAAAGGTAATACACATATTATCGCAGCATCGATAATTGCACATATTGTACAAAGAAAAGTTGTGTCTTTCTTTTCGTATAGTCTAGCTTGTATAGTATAACCTATACCATACATACCATAATAAGCTGCTTGTATATAACCCGCTACGCTATAACCTGCTGTGTTGCCTGTACTAAATAGATATATCAAAAATACTGACATAATAGCATCTATAGCAGAAACTAACGCATAAGTTATACCATAACTTACCATAAGTTTGCGACGAGTTGTACGCTCTTGCATATTTTTTATTTTGTTACCTTTAAACGCTTGTAGAGCATTAGATACTGCGTCACGGTTAAAAGTAGGATTTTTGCGTTCTTTTACATAATACATAACCAAAGGTATAACTGATATACAATAAGTCACAATAGATATGACGATAACTATCCACTTTGGCCAGTTGTCAAGAAACAAACCACCAAGTATCAATGCAGCAAGTAGACCGACTTGTTCTAATAATCTTGTAAAGCCCATACTGCTACCTTTGGTTTCGCCAGTACCAGCACTGTAGTTAAGTACTATCTCCATAGGTAGTTCTTTAAAAGATACCTGTAGAGCATAAAATATACCGACCATCACCACGCCCAAAACTAAGTTGACATCTATCAAGAATATACTCAAACTAAACAATAGTATAGGTACTACCCTTAACAAAAGTATGATTTGTGGGTATTTGTAATAAATCTTTCTAAAGATAATATTGTATACAACTCTAAGTAGTAGCTCCGCTAAAACAAATGTAAACGCATACGCTAGAGAATTGGTATTTTGATAAACAATCAACGCTATAAAAGCGCCCGTGATGTTGGACGCAAACTGTGATATTATTTTATAAAAGTTAAGATACTTTAACTGCATAATATAATCCTTAAAATATTTTTTATCTTGTGTCGTGTTTTACAATGGTATGATACCAAACTTACAAAATTATTTCAACCAAAACAAGGCTTTTGCTAATTAAAAAAAGCCAAAAAGCATATTTTAACTTTTTGACTTTGTTTTTATTAAAATTTAGCTGGCTTCCAATGACGATATTTAATCTTGCGATAAACGTCAAATGGCAAATACATAAATACCTGTATACCAAAGAAGAACATACTAACAATAAATATATGCCAAGGAGATGCAACGTTGATACCAAGTTCTGCTAAGATATAGCAATCTTTGATAAAGATTATGTCAATCACTTCACCACTGCCATAGAATATAGCCGCACCCAAACCAAACATAAATATCAAGTTTAGTATAGCCATCCATACATCATCAAGGCTATTATCCAACCAATCACTCGCCCCTAAGAACAACGCAACAAGTAGAATAATGCCACGGCTGAATAAAAATTGTAAATTGTATATATGATATATAGGCAAAGTTTCAATCAAGCCATCTGGATAAGCAATATTGATTATCGCTGCAACAGCCGTCACAGTAAAGATATAGTTTAGCATAAGTTGACTTATGCGGCGCTTTTCTCCAATGATAGCCACTACAAACAAAAATATTATAGACAACCAGTTAGAAACGGTAAACAAATCTAAACCAATTATATCCCACGCATTTGGAGCAGAAGTAAGTTTTAAATGAAAATAATTCCACACCATACGAGCTGCTTCAAACAACAATAAAAACACACCTGATAGTATCAAAAATATTTTTTGAGTTTTATGTTTTTTTCTAAAATAAAACATACTAAAAAATATCACAAACGCCATCACGCAAAATACTATTATCAAATGTTTGTAATTATACATAAAGTCTTGCTCGGCCATCATTATATCGTTGCCTGCGCCAAACATTTTGTTAAAAAACTCTTTCACTTAATTATCCTTTTTGTTTGTGGGGTTTTGCCCACATATTTTGTAGTATAATCATACCACTATTTATTCTAGGTGTCAACTTGCGCCTAGTTTTTTAAATAGTTTTGTTTAGTATTTTTGTTTGATTATTTTTGATAAACCCCCTATAATAAAAACATTAAAGGATTTTTTTATTATGATATCAAAACAATACAAATACTATCAAGAACTTGCTATGGCAAAAAAGGCAGTAAAAAACACTTATAAAAAAATCTGCCTAAAAAACAAAATGGACGTAAAAGACAAAGGCGCAAAAGACGTCGTAACAAATATTGACCTTATGACAGAACAATTTTTGATAAATGCAATCAAGTCAAAATATCCACAAGACATTATCGTCAGCGAAGAAGGTCACCCTACTGCAAAAGTACAAGGTCGCAGCTGGATAATCGACCCTATTGATGGCACTATCAACTTTGCAAAAGATATCGAACTATGGGGCACACAACTTGCTTTTGTTGTAGATGGCAAACCAGAATTTTGCGTAATGTATCTACCTTATATCGACGAGTTATATTATGCTGCTATCGGTCAGGGCGCTTATCTTAATGACCAACTTTTGCCAAAACAATCTCCTAGCAAGATAGAAAACTATATGGCTCTACTAGATTACTCTTTGTTTATGCAAGACTACGCCCTACAAGAAACTCGCTCACTATTTGACAGTTGTATGCGTCTACGTATGTTAGGTAGCTCTTGTTATAGTTTTTGCAAAGTAGCAAAAGGTGATTATGGTGCGTTTGTACTATACTGCAAAAACCCTTGGGACTATATCCCAGGCACAGTTCTTTGTCACGAGACAGGTTCAACTGTTTATTACAAACTAGCCGGTGAACAAAAGTGCCACTCAACGCTAGTTACCTTCTGCCCAGAAGTAGCAAAACTTCTTAAATTTTCTAAAAAAATGTACAAATAATCAATTCACAACACCCTGCCTTTTAGGGTGTTTTTTTTATAGCCTATTTTACAAAATAACCACCTATCAAAGATAATTTATCAATAAAAACCATCAATAAAACAAATACATAAGCAAACTCGCCCCTTAATAATCAATATCATATAACAACAAATATAGAGATATGTTTTGGTGATATATTTTGGTGATAAAAACAAATAAACCAATAAAAAAACACAACTATAAACAGTTGTCTTTTTGTTTTTATACAGATGCTGGACGTCTCTTCCAAGTGTTAGGTGACATCATAACTAGTAGAGGGAAAATCTCCAACCTACCAAACAGCATCAACATTGACATCATTGTCTTAGAAAAACCAGTTAACATTGCGTAGTTTTGGCTAGGACCGACCACACCAAGACCAGGACCAACGTTGTTAAAGCCACTTAAAGTAGCTGTAATAGCTCCTTCAAAATTAAGCGCTGGGTCAAATGACAAAATCAAAGTAAATATACAAATTACCAAAACATACATCACTGTATAGAAAAGTATGCTATTGATATAGTTGTCATCTTGTGGTTTGCCTTCGATTCTTAAAACGTTGACACTACGTGGGTTGATAGTACTACGAGTTTTGTAAAAAGATATTTTTGACAAACTCACCACTCTTGATACTTTAAAACCACCTGCAGTAGAACCTGCACAACCACCTATCAACATCAACCCAATAAGAATTGCTTGTGTAAAAGTTGGCCATAAGCCAAAGTCGTATGCTGCTATACCAGTAGTAGAAATAATCGACGCAACCGTCACAGACGATTGTCTAAGCCCCGTCCAAAAATCTCCTACTTGACTAGTAATACCTATAGCTATACTTACCATAGGGGCAAGTACTATTAAGATAAATGTTCTTAATTCTTCACTTTTTATAACTTGCATAAACTTGCCGGTAAGTATAAGAAAATACAATGCAAAGTTAACAGAAAACAACAACATAAATACTGTCGCCACAATCTCTACATATAGGCTATTAAAATGTAACAGCCCAGCAGAATAATTGCTAAAGCCACCCGTACCAGAAATGCTAAACGACAATGTCAAGGCATCATACCAGTTAAGACCGCCACATAGCAACATCACAAAACATATCAGCATCATACCACTGTATAATCCATACAAGATAAGTGCGGTTGTTTTTATTTTTGAAGTTATTTTGCCGACAGAAGGACCAGCTGATTCAGCTTTTAATAAGTGTATAGAACTTGCTTCGCTCTTAGGCATAACAGCTAGAACAAATACAAGTATACCCATACCACCTATAAAGTGAGTAAACGTACGCCAAAAGTTAATACCTTTTAATAGACCTTCTACGTTATTTACTACAGAAGCACCTGTCGTAGTTATACCAGAAACAAGCTCAAAAAACGCATCAAAATAATAAGGTATATTGCCACTAAACACATAAGGCATACAACCTATCGCAGATATCAATATCCACGCAAGGCCTACTATGACAATACCTTCTTTTGTATACATAGTGCGGTCTTTGGGTGATTTTATACCACAGGCAAAACCTACCCCCAAAAACATCAAAATTGTCCATACAAAAGGCAATACACTCTCACCATAGCCAAGCGCTACAAACATCGGTATAAGTAGTAGCCCCGCTACAATTTTTAAGATATTGCCCAGTACATAAAAAGTCATTTTGTAATTCATAATCTTATCTCAATATATCGTTAACTTTTTTTAGTCCTTTGTCAGTGGTAGACACTATCACTGTGTCATTTTCTTGCAATACTTCTTCTCCACTTGGGCTAACAACTTGATTTTTTCTAACGATACTAGTTATATAAATATTTTGTTTTAGTTTGATATCTTTGATAGTTTTGTCTACGAGATTTTCGTTATCTTTTATATTAAACTCTAGCAGCTCTGCTTCGCCATCTAGTATTTTGTATAATGTCACTAGTTCGCCTTCGTTTTTGGCTTTTAGTGATCTAGAGTATAGTACTATTTGGTTAGCGATAACTTCTTTTGGCGAAACTGTCGCATTTAAACCGATCTCGTCCAAAATCTCTGTAAACATATCATAATTTACTTTTGCTATAGTTGTCTCGACTTGTTTGGTCTTGGCATATAGCGAAATAATTATGTTTTGTTCGTCAAGACCAGTAAGACCAATACACGCATCATAGCTAGATAAGTTTTCTTCATCAAGCACGTGTTTTAGTGCGCCGTCGGCGTTGATAACTTCTACCTTGTCTAAACTTTCTATCAAGTTTTTGCAACGTTCTTTGTCTTTTTCAATAATTTTTACTTTGATACCATCTTCGGCAAGTAGTCTTGTTAGATAAAAACTAATACGGCTACCACCTATAATAAGTACGCTCTTTACTCTCTTGTTAAATATTTGAGTACCTTTAAAGAAAGCATCTATCTTGCTAGGTTTGCCTACCAACACAACTCTATCTTCTGCTTGCAATACAAAGTCGCCATTAGGTATAAAAGTTTCTTCTCCCCTTAATACCCCCGCAAAATGCACTGTTGTATCAAGCTCAGTCGCTATATCACGTATTGCCATACCACAAAGTTTGCTCTCGGCAGGTAGTTTTATCTCTACAGAAGAAACTTTGCCTTTGTTAAAGTTATATACTTGTGTAGCAAAAGGGAAGCGCAATATATTGCACAATTCTTCGGCGGCGGCTTGTTCTGGGTTAACAATAAGGTCTATACCAAGAGACTCACGCAAAAATTCGTATTCGTCTACATAATCAGTATCTCTTATACGAGCAATAGATGTTTTTGCCCCAAGAGACTCTGCTGTACGACAACATACCATATTAAGTTCGTCTTTGTCAGTAACAGCAATAAATATATCTGCTTTATTGACACCCGCTTCTTGCTGAATAGCTTTAACCGCACCGTTGCCGTATATACCTTGTACATCATTGGCGTTCATAACACTATCAAGTGCTTGTTTGTTATTGTCAATTATTGTTATGTCGTGCTTTTCGCTGACTAAGTGTTTTACAATACTACGTCCAACTTTGCCACAGCCAATTATTACTATTTTCATTATTTCTCCTTATGTCATAAAATATGACTGTATTAGTATACCAAAGATTTTGCTTTATAGCAAACAACATTTTTCAAAAATATTATAACAAAAACAAACCTATATCACTTGACTAAATAATAAATTGATTTATTTGTTTATAAAAAATAAGTTTATCTAGCTCAAAATCAATATCTTACAAAAAAAATAAAACACCAAAAATATTTGATGTTTTATCTATTTTTATTATTCTTTGTTAAATAGTGCTACCAATGCTGCTGCTGTTGTACCTAAAGTAAACATAAATGATGTAAATGTAAGTGTATAAGAATCTTGCTTTAAATCTACCAAAGGTTCGCTAATATCTGCACAGTGTACCATCACTAACACCATAACTACTACACCTAGTATTGCAGTTACTATGCATACAACTTTTTCGATAGTGGTAGAGATTTTAATATTAAATAATTTCAAAACTGTTATAACAGCTACACCAACCAAACCTATCAATGTCAAAATAGACAGAACTATAGTGGTAACACCCAATCCTTCTTCAAACTCAAACAAACCAATTGTGTGAGTAACTTTAAGTGCCCCTGCACCATAAGTTCTTGTTAAAAATGGTAAGAACAAACCAACTACTGCCGCTACAAATAATACACCTACTATTATAGTCATAAGTAGAGTTTTTAAAGTGATTTTATTTTTCTTTTTTGATTTTGCTTTTGCCATAAAATAATCCTCCTTGTTAGTAACTTAATTTTACAAAAATTGACAAACCACTGTCAACAAAAATAATTGTTTTTACAAAACTAAACTATTATAATTTATTTGCAAAAAAGCTAAAAAATCAGTAAAATCAAAATATATTTATGCAACATAAGGATATTATATGAAAGATCAACCTACCCAAACTCAACCACAAAACAATCCGCAACCAACACCAAAAACATCTAACAAAAAAGCAAACTTTTTGCAAGTAGTTAAGTTTACGCTATTTTCTATCTCTGCAGGTGTTATACAACTTGGCTTGTGCGAACTATTGATACTATGCGGACTAAAAGACAAATTATACTGGATAGCTTATGTCATCAGTCTTGCAGCGTCAGTTATATGGAACTTTACCTTCAACCGCAAGTTTACCTTTAAGTCATCTAACAATATACCTGTAGCTATGATACTTGCTGGGTTGTTTTATGCACCATTTGCACCACTATCTACATTGTGGAGCAACGCCCTTGTTGTACAAGCTGGTTGGCCAGAACTACTAGTAACGGCATTTACTATGGTTATTAATTTTGTGTTAGAATTTTTATGGCAAAAATTTGTTGTGTTTAACGATAAGGTTATAGACTTTATCACAAGAAAAAATAAAAACAAACCACAACAACAAGACCAACCTATAACAGAACAAAATAATAATCAAACAGAAGTAGAAAAACCTAGCCAAGTAGAAAAGACTTCTACAAAATCATCTAAAAATTCTACTACAAAATAGTCGTTTATAACAAAAATATATACCAACAAAACTATAGTTGGTATATAAAAACTCAATAACTTTTATAAACAAGATTGTTTTTATTACTTTTGTTATTATACATCATAATTAGCCAACAAAAAAAACACCGTGTTAATTACGGTGTTTTTATTTTTTACTTAATATCAAAGTATTTGTTGATGACTTTGTCTACTTTTTCTGCATCGCCATATTTACGTAACAAACTTGCTCTTAGGGTATTAAGAAATTTGTTAAACTTGTCGTTATCTTGAATAAGAGACTTATCAACTAGAGAAAAGATAACCTTTTCGATATCTTGCCATATCATCTTTTCGATAACGGTTTCTTTATCTTCTGCAGGTGCCGCACTAGGTGTGCTAGCTACAGCAGTGTTAGTAGTTTGAGTTTGTGGTTCAACTGGTCTAGCTTGTTGAACTGGTTGAGCTGGTTGACTTGCTACTGGTTGTTGCGCTTGTGGTACTTCTTGTACTTGTGCAGTTTGACCCATTTTGTATTGTTCTTTGATTTGTTTAAATTCTTTTTTGCTAACTTCTCTTGCAGCTTGGCAGCTTGGACAAACTACATAATAGTTAGACTTAATATTAAATAGTGGTATAAAGAATAAAGAAAAATACACACTAATCTTAATAATGCTCATACGAGCTGCTGTACCACAACAACCACATAGGTCTGTGATAGCATATTTTGTAACTTTTTTTCTTTTGCCTGTTCCCCAAATAAAAAACATAATTGTTATCTCCTAATGTTTTTATTATACTACAACCCACAATCAATGTCAATACCAAGCCCCTTTTGAAAAAACTTCAAACAACATTTTTGCATACAAAAAAACAGTTGTTGCCTAATAATTATTAAGTTTTGTTTTATTAACATGTTTTATTTTTTTGTACGTTTACTGTTTTAAAAGACATATTTTACAACTATGTTTTTTAGTATGTTTTTTAGTATGTTTTTTAGTATGTTTTTTAGTATGTTTTTTAGTATGTTTTTTCAACAAAAAAACACTCAACAGAATTGAGTGTTTTTTGTTTGTAAAACTTTGATTATTTGATAGAACCGTTAACGATACCAACAAATTGATTCCATGTTCCTGGGAAGAACATAAAGATTACAACAGCTGCAACCATAATGTAGAAAACCAATTTTACAACGAATGGTTTGTCAGAAACAAATTCTAAACCAGCAATAGCAACTACTGCCAATGGAGCCCAGAATTTAACAACAACTAAAATGTTGTATACTGTCTCTGGTAAAAATGCCCAGTTGCCATGTACCATAAGTAGCACATATACAACTACAGTAAGGAACGCTGCCACGCCACTTAACCAGTCTAAAAGTTTTTTCATAGGTAAACCCTCCCTTTAATATCTACTTATATATTATATTAATTATTTTTGTTTGTCAATAGTTTTAAATATTTTCAAAACGCACAAATTGTATTATTTTTTACTTTTTTTCATATTTTGCATACGAGAAATACCCATAACGTCATTTACAGGTAGCGCAAAGCATATACCTTTGCCTTCGGTGTTTAGGTTGGTTCTTATGGCGATAGTGTTCATAATAGACTTTTTCTCTTCTCTTTTTACTAGGGTTAGAACTATATCTTTTTCTGGGTTTATCTTAACACCTAGTATTTTATCTTGTTCGTTAGGGTTGGTACCAGAAGCGTGCAAAAGTGTACTACCACTAGCTCCAGCATCACGTGCAGCATCTATTACATAGTCTGCATGACCCCTATCAACTATAGTCACTATCAAATCATACTTTTGTTCTTGTGTTTTCATATAGATAATCTCCCTTTATTATATAGCTATACCTAGCATTTCTAACATAGTGCTTGTTGCACTGCTAAGCGGCAATGTAAAAGCCAAACATACTTGTTCTTGGTCGGTTGTGTCAAAGGTTTTGTTAAGAATATCGAAAACCTTTTTTGACATATCGGTTGATATGATACCACACAATAAGTCTCTATCTAATATCTCAAAACCAAACAAGTCTTGCATATTAGATTTTGCTGTACCTTCTGCAAGGCAACTTAGTTGGTGGTTTACACCGTTTTTAGCAAGTATATCTATTACTTTTTTACTTTCGCCACGCTTAACAACAATACATATTATTTCTATAGGTGATTTTGGATTTTTTGCCATAATTATTCTCCATAATCAAAGTCAACAATCTTGACAGTTTTCTTGATTTTTCTAACTTCTGCAGTTTGTCTCTGTTTAGTTTTTATTGTAACAATAAGACCCAACAACTCTACAACAATTGTAGGCATTGTACCAATTATCGCTACCGTACCAAAACTATACAGCATACTGCTTATGCCAAAAGCTTCACATATACCACTAATCATAGGCAATATAAATGCTACCGCCATAGGTCCAGAACATACACTACCTGCATCATAACCTATACCACAAAACAACTGTGGTACAAAGAAAGACAACGCAACACATATCACTATCATAGGTATTATTATCCACAAAATATTGATATGTAAAAAACATCTAACAACAGCAAGACATACTGACAAGCTAGTTGATATACACATACATATAAACATAACGCTCTTTTTGATAGAGCCGCCGGTTACTTCATAAGATTGTTTTACCAAGACGTGTACAGCAGGTTCTGCAAGAACATTAACAAGGCCTAACACTAAACCAAGTGGGATAAGTACCCAGTTATATTCTGCTGTTGCTAGTGTCACGCCTAACTGACCACCTATTGGCAAAAATCCCGCATTGATACCAGCCAAGAAAAATACCATACCGATATAAGCATAAAATACACCTACTACAATCTTGCCTATTTCTCTCCAAGGCAAGTGTAGTTTCAAAAAGTGAAAAGCAAAGAATATAACAAATATAGGTATAAGCACATAGGCTACTTCTTGCAAGTTGTATACAATCTCGTGACCTACTATTGGGAAGATTTCTGCAAAAGAAATATGTTCTATCACGATAGTTGATGCACCAGCGTCACTGATATTGCCTGCAAACAAACTAAATATCATTATCGAAAGTATTGGTCCAATAGTAGCAACTGTCACTAGACCAAAGCTATTTTCTTGTGAATTAGACGACCTAACGGTAGATATACCCATACCAAAAGCCATCAAAATTGGCACTGCCAGTGACCCTGTTGCTATACCACTACTATCAAACGCCACTGGGGCAAATGCTGGTGGTACAAAGAAAGATAAAATAACAATAGCACTATAAGAAAAAACTAAGATATATTTCATCTTGATATTAAAGATAATTCTAAGTGACGCCACCGCCAAAAATATACCAACACCAACCGCAATAATAAGTATAAGCACCATTGGAGAACTAAGCCCCGGGAATTGACTCGCAAGTACCTTAAGGTCAGGCTCTGCCACAATAAACAAAGCACCCACAAATATTGATATAAGTATAAAAGCAGTAAGACTCTTAAACTTACCAGTTGTAGCACCGACATATTCGCCTATACGTATCATAGATCTGTCTACACCCATAGAAAATACAGTAAGCCCAAGTATAACCAAAACAGCACATATATACAACTTAACCATAGTCATAGTGTCAATTTTGGCAACAAAAAAACCTAAGATAGATATGACACCTACCATAGGAAGTACCGATAGACAAGATTCTTTGAGTTTTTCTAAAAATAGTTTCACAACTACACCTACTTTTAACAGTTGATATTAGCTAAATTAGATAATATTCGATTATATTATAATTTAAACTTTTTGCAAGGTCAAACAAACATTGTTTAAAAAACAAAAAATCTACTTTTTTTAAAGTAGACTTTTTTTTATAAATCTGTATTGTTGTCAAAATCGGGTATATAATCTGTCGTACTACTAGACAAATCTTGCTGCATACCGTTGATTAACCCTATAGAAGTAAAATAATTGATTACTCTTTTGTACTCTAGTTTTTTGATAGGTCTGTTTATATCATCACTACAGTTGTAGTATGGTGTGTATTGTCCCATAATGCTTATATATGTATCTAGTGGCAAGTTGGTCTTTATCCAGTCAAGTATCTTGATACTGTCGTCAGTATGATTAGGCAAAACTAAATGACGTATAATGAC
>JAZUPV010000053.1:0-2973 GCA_045605365.1 Clostridia bacterium | reverse complement strand
CTATGCAATTTTTTTAACTATCAATCTATCAAGGTATTTAACAATTACCGCCTATGTATGGCATTATGTTGCAAATCAAAAAACTTATCCATAACTTTAAGTCGTTTGTATCGTTGATTACAGTCTATTAGCAATTAGAGTAGTGACAGCCTGGCAAATTATTACTTAATAAAATTATTATAATAATTGGCTTTTTTGTTTGTACAAAAAGTACTCTTTTGATATAATAATCTACATGAAAGATTTTGACTTAAATGATTTAAATAACGAACAACAACAAGCCTTAGAAAATACCGAAGGGGCTGTTTTAGTAACTGCTGGTGCAGGTAGTGGCAAGACAAGGTTGCTTACTTATCGTATTGCACATTTGATCAAAGACAAACAAGTACCAGCTAGCAATATTTTGGCAATAACATTTACTAACAAAGCTGCCAAAGAGATGCTTACTCGTTTGTCAAATATGGTAGAAGATGCCGATAAACTATGGGTGTCTACTTTTCACGCAATGTGTTCAAAGATTTTGCGCAAAAATATAGTTGCTTTGCAAAACAAAATCAACCTAAAACGTGAGACAGAATACCGCAAAGGTTTTGACAGCAATTTTTCTATCTATACCGATAGCGACAAGGACAAAACTCTAAAAGAAGTCTGTGCAAAACTTGGTGTTACTGACGAAAAAATTATTTCAAAAGCTGAGTGGCATATCTCTAACGCAAAAAACAACAATCTAAAACCGCTAGAGTATCAAAGATTATATCAGTATACCCAAGATATTGACTTGTATATGAAGATATATAGTGCATACCAAGTAAGTTTAGAGAATAACAATGCTCTTGACTTTGACGACTTACTTACAAAAACTTATGAGTTGTTTGTTACTTGTCCTGATGTATTAGATTTTTATCAAAACAAGTTTCAATATATCCACGTAGACGAGTTTCAAGATACCAATACAGTTCAGTACCACATAGTTAGATTGCTTGCGGGCAAAAATGGCAATATCTTTGTCGTCGGTGACGAAGACCAATGTATCTACGGTTGGCGTGGAGCAAATATATCTAATATCTTAGATTTTAGAAAAGACTTCCCAACTTGTCGTTCTTACAAACTAGAGCGCAACTATCGTAGCACAAAGCAAATTTTAACCACAGCCAACACTCTTATCAAAAACAACCTTACCCGCAATGACAAGGTTCTTTGGACTCAAAATGAAGAAGGTGTGAGGGTAGAACATTACCAATCGCAAGACGAAACAGCCGAAGCCGAATATATCGCTTCTACTGTATATAATCTTGTCAAATATAGCAATTACAAATACAGTGATATAGCTATCTTAATGCGTCTTAACGCCTTGACTAGACCTTTTGAAGAAAAGTTCTTAAACTACAATATACCACACCGTATTTTTGGCGGTTTTAAGTTTTATGAAAGACAAGAAATAAAAAATATCTTGGCTTATATGCGACTACTAGTAAACCCGCAGGACAGTGCTGCTCTATATAGAGTTATCAACTTCCCAAAACGTGGTATAGGACAAACAACCATCGACGAACTATCAAAACAAGCTGATTACAACAGTGTTAGTCCGTTAGAACTGCTTCTAAACAACGAAGAATATATGCTATCAGACAGCATTACCAAAAAGTTTGATTTGTTCAAAAACTTATATCTAAGTTTGTTACACGCTTATCAAACTTTGCCACCGGTTGATTTTGTAAAGCAACTTTTGAAAGAAACAAAAATTAAAGAAAGTTATAACTCTTCTAACGAAGAAGACCTTTCTAAACTTATGAACATTGACGCTTTTGTCAATACTGTACAAGAGTACTTTGACCAAAACCCAACTCACAAACTAGAAGATTATCTTCAAACTGTAACCCTTACTAGCGATATAGATAGTTACGACGACGAAAACAACTGTGTTACTCTAGCTACTGTTCACTCAGTAAAAGGTCTTGAGTTTAAAGTTGTCTTTATCGTCGGTCTAGAAGAAAAAATCTTCCCACTATCACGTGCTACAACAGCCAGCGAACTTGAAGAAGAACGTAGACTTATGTATGTAGCTATTACACGTGCAGAACAAAGATTATACCTTACTCATACACGTACACGTTTTATGTATGGCAAGCGTGATTATATGTTAGAATCTCGTTTCTTAAAAGAAATGGGCGTAGTAAAAGAACAAGTCTCTACATCTATGTCATTTGAGACAAAATCTTCTGACTACAACTTTAATAGTTACGGGGCGGGTCGTACAAGCTTTAGTTTACCTAAGGTTAACCAATCTAAAAACAGCAACTTGGCAGAATACCAAGTAGGTGTAAAAGTACAACATCCAAAATTTGGTTCAGGTACTATCACCAATATAGACAGTCTAAACTCTACCAAGTGCGTAACCATAGAGTTTGCGGACTTTGGTTCTAAGACACTTTCGGTAGAATATGCACCGATTACTATTGTAAAATAACACTAAAAAAGGAGAATGTTATGAACAAACTAGAAAGAATGCATCAGCTTATAGACATTATCACAGAACATAACTACAACTATTATGTTTTAGATAATCCAACCATACCTGATGTCGAATATGACAAACTATATTACGAACTAGTCGACCTAGAGCAAGAACTAAACCTAGTTTTGCCATCTTCTCCTACTCAACGTGTAGGTGACAATGTTTTAGAATCGTTCAAAAAACATACTCACCAAGTTAGACTATATAGCCTTAATAAGATACGTGATTTTGACGCATTAGACAAGTGGATGCAAGAGATGCGTGCGTTTGACCCAGATACTGACTTTAGTCTAGAGTACAAGTTTGACGGTTTGCAACTTGTACTAGAGTATCAAGACGGTGTATTACAAAACGCTACCACACGTGGCAATGGTCTAGTTGGTGAAGATGTTACCCTACAGGTAAAAACAATCAAATCAGTACCATTAAAAATCAAATATACAAAAAAATTGTTAGTT
>JAZUPV010000052.1:0-15055 GCA_045605365.1 Clostridia bacterium | reverse complement strand
ATTGAGATATTGTCATATACACTCAACTCGTCTATTAGGTTATATTCTTGAAAAACAAAACCTACATAATTGTTACGATAGTTGTCTGATTGTTGACTATCATATTGACTAATATTGTCATTGTTTACAATTATCTCACCTGTTGTAGGTTCGTCCAACTTGCCAAGCAAATTAAGCAATGTTGACTTGCCACAACCTGTCTTGCCTATAACAAAAGTCATACCCTTGTCTTCAAAAGTTAAATTAATATCTTGTAGAGCATTGGTACAAACTTTCTTTTTTGTGATATATTCTTTACCTAAATTTTTAAGTTGTATCAAAGCAAATTTCTCCTTTATGTTAGGTTAATAAAGTATATTTTATAACTAAGTTAGAGTTAATCCAAGTATCATCATAAGTGCCCGAAGCATTATATCTTACTGCAAAACCATTAGTTTCAATTAATTTTTCTACTGGGACATCAATTGTATATGTATAAGTGGCATAGTTCTTATTTACTTTTCCAGATGTATGTTCTTGCTTAATATTCCATAGCAATACTGCGCCACTTGGGTTTGTATAAAGATATATATGTTGATACCCATCATTTTTTTCTTTTATATTAATAGAAAAATGTAACCTAATAGTTTTGACACCGTCATTTTTCATTGTACCAACATATACCCCAAATATATCTCTCAAGTTTACTGTATCATAAGGGTTAGCAACAATACCATCGTGAGTAATCGTATATTCAGTTGAACCCCTAACAACTCCATTTCCTAAGCAAGTTAATGTATTAAAAACATAACAACTATTTGCTCCAGTAAATTTAAATGGGTCTCCTTCTTGTACACTTATATTTTCTATATACTCGTTAAAATGTGTCTCCATTGTTGTTGATATACTAGAATATTCTTCAGGCAAAATATCCCACAAAGGTAATAGACCACCTTGACTATAACCAATTGTTGTTGCGTTATCGGCAGAAAGCGTTGTTTGCCAATTAGAAAAGTCTCCGCCTATTTCGTTTTGCAAACTTGTAATATATTGTGGGTTGCCGCCGGTAACTTTTATTCTTGTGTCATACATACTGCCAGTATTAAGAGTTGTATTTGATGTATTAAGTGTCAATGCGGTAGAAGCTCCTACTTGAGCATAGTTGCTCACCGCAACATCTATACTATTACTTAATAAAGTTTGTACATTATCAGTAAAAGCAAGAGCATTAGAAGCAACTGCATAGTTAGATTGTAGTCTACCACCCATTTTTACACTTGCAACTAGATGTGTACCAAATGTATTAAAGAAGTTATAATAATCTTCAGCAGTTATATCTTCTCCTACTAGATTTGATAAGTTATATAAGAAGGCATCACTATAACAATCAGCATAAGTAAATGCAAATGATGTATAACTAGGTATTGCTTCTTCATATATAAGTCTTTCGTAATAATACATAGCAAAATATCTACTTTCGTACTCAGAATATGTAATATTCAACGTGTTATAAAAATCATTTTTAATTGCTGCTTTAAATATATCATATTCTAATGAAGTACTTATTGAAGAGTTATAGATATTACTAATATTATCGCTAATGTTAGCATAGTCAATAGATTTATATGTTTGACTTATAGTCTCTTCACGTGTTAATCTTACGAAAGCTAGCGAATTTAAATAAGTCTCATCAAGAACCGGTGCACCCAAATTGATGTTGAGTGGATTGGTCGCCGTTGCAACATTAATTGTATAACCTAACCCATTGGTGGTAACATACGTACTAGCTGGAGAAGTTTCTCCACCATCAGCATATGCTCGTACGGGCGTTGTCACACCAAAACAAGTTAAAGCCATAATCAATGCCATAATTAACATTTTTATCTTTTTCATTTTTCCTCCTTTTTAAAAAACTTTTGTCCTTTCATATCAGCAACAATATTTTAACATAGATATATTGCTTGACCAAAAATATTGAAATGAAGAATATTTAAAAAAGAAAAAAATAAAAAAAATAGTTCGACTTTAGATGTATAAACTCTATTTTCGTCGGTTTACATTGTAATTGTAGCATTTTTGTATATGTAATAGCAACAAAAAAAGACACTTTATACAAGTGTCTTTTTGTTATGTTATTTTTGTTTTACATAATAACCGTGGCCGTCTGTTTCTGCACTGGCTACTTTGTATATTTTTGTAAAGTCATCATCTGTAGGCAAGATGTTGCAGTTTTTTATAAAGTCTTCTCTATCGGCTGCTTTTAAAAATTCTTGAAAAATTCTAAACCCTACAGGGGATTGTTTGTTAACACTGCCCTTTAGTTTGTATTCGTACTTTAGGGGGCAAGTCTTGTCATATTCTTTTTCACCTTGCAAATCAGAATTGTACACAAACATATCATCTTGATAAGTAAGCACACCAAGGTGGCAATTTTCATAATACAAATGTACTTGATTCATTATTTTTGACCTCCTTGACCGTCATCTTCTTGAGCTTTCTTTTTGTTAGGGTCTTCTACACCGTCAGTTGGTGGTACGCCATCTTCGGCATCTTCTTGCATACCAAAAGTAAAACTAATAAGACTTCTTTGCTCTCTCATCATCTCTTCGTATTCAACAGGGGTTAGTCTGCCTTCTCTTTGTGGTATGTGGATAGTATCAGAAACAACAAGTTCGTCATCTTCTACTTGAGATTGACATTGCAACAATGCTTGGTCTAACATCTCAACACGTTTTGATGCGATATATGGCAAAACAACTTTCAAATCTTCTGGCACGTCTCTTTGGTCAAAGTTGTCAGTTAACATTTGGGCATAGTCAACTTGTCTAAGACGTTGATAGTCTCTCATAAGCTCTGGGTCTTGCAATAACATTTGAGCAAGTTCTGTGACAAATATATCTAGTTTTGCTTTATCTTTTGAAAGAGAAATACACTCTTCTGCACCATCAGGGAATTGTTTAATCTCTGACTTATATGTAGGTGTGATAATACCAAACATAGGTACAGTTTCGTAGTTACCTTTGATAAGGTCGGTGATTTTTTGAATTTTTCTTGCGTCTCTTTCTGGGTCACAATTTTGCAAAGTACGGATATTTTGCGCAAGAGATGTTATCTTGTCTGGACCACGGTGCAAACCAAATACGTGTGAGTTGTCATAATATTTGGCAAGTTTTAGGTGACGTTTGCCGTTTTGGTCGGTTACTAAGATAAACTCCAAGTTCTCCCAGTGTCTATCACTTTGACAAGTCATATAGTCTAATAGACACATAAACTTTAGACGTCTTTCGATATTGTTGTATATTTCTACATCATCGCCAAAATATTTAGTTTCTCTATACCAACGCAAAGTTTCTAGGTAGTTGCTTAGTGTGTGGTCACGAGAAACTTTTTGACCGTATTGGTTTTCGTAGATATAGTCTGCTCTTTCGTTGATAAGACTCTTACCTGAAATGGTGCGAGCTTCTCTCCATTCACGTCTTAGGTAACTTGGCAAAACAACGCCATCATCATAAGACATACCTTCAGGATATTTTTTGTCGTAAGTTTCTCTTTTTATTATAGTAACTTGTCTTGCATTGACACAACGGTGACCATAACCTACTTGTTCACAAGTTTTGTAGCAAAGCACTTCACCAATACCGTCATAAGGTCCACGATTTGATTTTACCAAAAGGTCTACATCTTTTAGATGTAACCAGAACTTGCTGTTTACACCCCTTGTCATATCGTGTATAACACCAGGCATTCTTTTGTACTTTGAATAATAAACTTGATATCTATGCTCGGTTGGTTGCAATAAATAACCAAATCTATCTGGGTTGTTACGTATATCTTGATTTCTAATCATTTATTTGACGTCTCCTATAGTTAATAAATTATGACATCAAAAGTATATTTTGTCAATATGCAATTAAATATTATATATAAATATAGTAAGTTTTTTGTATAGCATATATACTTAAAATATAAGCATCAACAAGTGACTAATTTTGTATAGCAAGGCACCTGATAGTTTTAAAAATATAACTATTTAAAACTCTATCAAAAGCATCTCTATCGTGAGCGGCAACATAAATATTGTTGTAGTTGATTGGATAAACAATTTTGGTAACAAGCAAAGTGTGAAAATATCTCTCCCCGTCACCCAGTTGTATGACGTCACCTATTTTTATATCAGCTAAATCTACCAGTTTTGCCCTTACTCCGCCCATAGTGTTGGTAGTTGAAAAATAAAAAAACTCATCAACGCCTGTCCAACTTGGTGCACGGTCGTTTAACGAATAATAATACCAGCCCGGGTAATGCATCTCTACACCACCCGCATACAAACACTGCGAAATAAAGTTGGTACAATCTCCACCGATACTAGCAAAGTTGTAAAAAGTAGGATTGTACCTACTATAGTATTGTTTTGCATAAGCAATAGCTTTTTGTGCGTTGTACATATTACAAAAAAACTCCTATCTTAATATTATAATAGTTTATTGCTGATAGGATATTTTTGACACAAAAAAAACACCTGATAAACAGGTGTTGTGTATTATTCTCCCTTTTCGTCAAGGTATGTAGCTTGTAAGTCAGCTATATGAGTTAAAGCACACATTGGGAATTGATAATAGGCTGTTCTTAGGCCGTTGCCGTTGTTTTGTGCTCTAACGTCAAAACCGCCCATATGCCAGTTGATAGCCATGGCTTCTTCTCTGGTTAACTTCATAAAACCAGATATCATATAGACAGATTTTTCGCCATGACCATAAGGTAATTGGTCATCTACAGAATAATATGGCTGTTTCTCCCATACGCCGTCAACTTTGACATTGCGGTAGTCTTCTTTATAAAAATTGGTCTTGCACAAATCGTGCAACAAAGCAATTATTGCGATACTTTCGTCACTGATAGTTTTTGCATAGTCTGTGCCATATTCTGCAATAACATTTTGTTTTAGTCTTTTGTACACGTTGACACTATGCAAGCACAAACCACCCTTAAAACAAGAATGATATCTGCTACTACATGGTGCTGTAAAAAAGTCGCTTCTGTTAAGCCAATCAAACAAGGCATCTGCCCCTTCACGTTTGATATTTTGCTTAAAGATTTGTTCAAATTCTTCTCTTGCTTTTTCTACATCATAGTTGTATTCTTTTGCCATATTATTTATCCCTTTACGTAAAAAATATTATCACAAAAAATCACCTTTTTAAAGCGATTTTATATACTTTTTTATCAAAGCATTGATATTGTCGTCATTGAGCGAATTTTTTATATAAACATTGCCACAACCAATGTTGCGAGTTAGGTATTTGTCAGCTGATTTTACCACTCTATCTATACCATCAAAAAACTTTATTTTGCCAAAAAATTCTAGTATATATTCTTTAACAAAAACATAGTGAGTACACCCCAAAACCACACTGTCTACAGCCTTATCTTGGTATGGGGACAAAATTTTAAAAATATCTTGTTTTATCTTTGACAAGTCATCAAGATTGTCATCTATTAGTTTTGCCAAATTTCTCTGCGGAGCAAGTATAATGTTTTGCGATTTTGTATTTTTTATAACTTTACTATATTTGATAGTACCCACCGTTGCAAGCACAAGAACTTTTTTAGTAGAGCTTTTTAATGCGATATTAATATCTGGTACTATACCTATTATCGGCACGGCAAATTTTTTGTCTATACTATCAAGTGCCATTGCTGTAGCTGTATTACACGCCAACACAACAAGCACAATATTGTTATACTTGATGTATCTAGATATTATATCAACAAGCCGCAAAGATATTTGTTTTTGAGCTTTGTTGCCATAAGGTGCGTACTTGGCATCTAGATAATATATATAGTTATATTGGGGATATTTTTGCCTTAATACGTTAAGCGCACTCACCCCACCCACACCACTATCAATAACTAAAACACAATTTTTCATAACATACTAGTATATGAAAACAACTGTAATTTTGATAAAACCCATCAAAAAGCACTAAATTTTGGCTACAAAACAAGTATTTTGGCAAAAAATAAAAATTTTTACTTGCCAAGAACAATTTATTGTGCTACAATAGGCCAGTAACAAAAAAATAAGGAGAAAATTACCGTGCCAAATATCAAATCAGCTAAAAAACGTGTAACTGTAATCGCAAGAAGAAAAGAAGAAAACAGATTTGTTAAATCTACTCTTGCAACATATATCAAAAACTTTAGACTATTAGTAACTGCAGGTGAACTTGAACAAGCAGAAAAACTACTTCCTCAAGTTGTATCTTATATCGACAATGCTCAAACAAAAGGCATTATCCACAAAAACACTGCAGCTAGAAAAGTAGCTAGACTAAACGTTATGCTTTACAAAGCAAAACACGAAGTTGCTGCTCCAGTAGTTGAAGAAAAAGTTGAAGAAGTTAAACCAGCTCAAGAAGAAGCAAAAGAAGAAAAAGTTACACCAAAAAAACGCGCTACTAAAAAAGCCGAATAATTTATAAACTTATTTTTAAATTAACAACTAGCCCAACCGCTAGTTGTTTTTTTGTCAAAAAATAAAAGGTCATAAAAATATGACCTTTTTTTGTTAAGTAAGCAACACACCCAAAACAATTATTAAGATAAATATACCAAGACCAACTACTAATTTGATTGATGTCTTTTTGTTTTTGGCGCTATCTTTTTCTCCAACAATGTTAAGTATTCTTTCTTTGATTTGTTTGAAGTTTTCTGCTTCTTGTTGTTCGCCAGTTTTTACGTTATGTGCTAATGCTTCTAAATCTAATTCTTCTACTTTGATTTTGCCAGAAGCAATCTTATCTACGTTGCGTTGCGCAACTTTTATTTTTGTAACTATTCTATCAAGAGCACCTTCTGTATAAGCACCTACCCCTATCCAGATTCTTTGAGACTCTGATGTTTTGTATTTTTCTTGACAGAAAACATATTGTCTAGTACTCATCAAAGAAAGATTAAACTGTCCTGCGGTTTCGTCTTGATTGATGTATCTAACAGTAATATCAAAAGTAGCAGGTGCTGTAAGTTCTATAGATACACCAGGGACACCTCTTTCGTCCATATTATAAGTAAAGTCTACTAAGTTTTCTATAGGACATACAAATTGCTCTGCTCCGCAGTAATAAAAACCAATAGTTTGTTGCTTGGTATCATAGAAAAATGCTGCACAAATATCATTTTGCAAAAATTCATACTGATAACCTTTTGAGTTTAGATACTCTTCTGCTTTCTTTTTGTTTTCTTCAAAGATTTGAGTAGCTAACTCCATACCTATTTCTTCTCTTCTTACAACAGATGGTTGTAGAATAAAAAATTTGCTCTTTTTTGGATTTTCATCATAAGCATCTTTTTCAAACACACCGTGTTCGTAGTCTGCTTGTTCAAATTCTAAATCTTTACCAGATACAAACACTTGTCTATATTTAATTTCTGCAACGCGGTCATTAGGTACGTCGTCTACTTTTGTTATATCTATATTTTCGTCTAATAGATAGTCAAAAGAAACTCCTAGTATTTTTGCAAGTTTTTGGATTTTTTCTATTTCTGGTTTTGACTCGCCTGTCTCCCACTTGTATACAGATTGTCTAGACACATCAAGTTCGTTGGCTAAGTCTTCTTGAGAAAGACCGCTGCGCTTTCTCAATATTGGTAATTTTTCACTTATTTTCATAGTATTCTCCTTTTGTGATGCCTTAATTTTAGCAAACAAGGTACAATGTATCAACAACCTATACTTTGCATTTTGTAAACCAGTAGTTTACATTTTACAAAATTTACCATTTTTTTAAGGATTTTCGGGCAGTTTTTAAAAAAATTTTTAACAAATTTTATCAAATGTAAACCAACAGTTGCAGCGGTTTACATTTTTGATTTTTGGTATTTATAAGCAAAAATTGATAAAAAACTATAATATTTTTTATTTTTCAATAAGATTATATCACAAACAAAATCGGCATTACAAATAATATTATTGACAATAAAAAACTACTAAGTTTCCTTAGTAGTTTTTTGTTATTTGTTATCATCTTTTTTTGACTTTGTACAAGATTTTTTTGAAGAAGGTTTTTGTGGTTTTGATTCTGGCTTGTCATCTTCTATTATATGAACTTGCACATCTTGTTCTTGAGTTAGATCTTGTGGTGGTTGTTCTTGGGTAGAGATCTCTACATTGTCTATCGAAATAGACATATTGTTGTTAAGAACAGCTTGTCTTAATCTTTCTATCTCTGGGTCGGTTACTTTTGGGGTTTGTTTTAGTTTTTTGCGAGTGGTTAAGATAAACACAAGATATACAACAACAATGATTGCTATCAAGATAATCTTGATGTATGTTGAATTGGTAAAAAATCTATAGTCGGTTTTTTGTTGTTTGCTAGTTGTCATAGTTTGACTAAAGTCTTGTTGAACAAGTGCGTTACAAACAAGATTGACTGTACTTAGTATACGTGTATAAAAAACATCTCCGTATAACTTTTCTACAGTTGTTAAGTTGTCGCTAGAAGTGTGAGAGATATTTTTGTTGGTTGAACTTTCTGCTATACCAAGTTTGTTGGTGTTGCTCCACGCCCCACTAAAGAAGTTGATTGTGTTGACACCTGCTGCAACATACACATAGTTGTCACTAGCAAGACCCATATGGGTATAACTTATGCCTAGATGACCTGTGCCGTGAGAGACTTTTTTGTTATGTGGTGGCAAGTTAAAGTATGCGTTGTTGGTTTTGTTATTGATATAAAGTTGATCTGCGATATCTTTAAAATAATCTTGATGCAAGGTTGATACTTCGTCAGCGTACATATACATATTGTCGCCAGCACCTATTGCGTCAAGGTTGATAGCAAGTAAGATATCTTGTTGAAACTCTTTTTTTAGAGAGTTATAAAAATATCTTGAGCCACACATGCCCATCTCTTCTGCACCGTATAAGACAAACATAATGTTATAGTCTATATTGTTGACATTGGCTGCCATAATTTTTGCGATTTCTATCAAGGCAGTTACACCACCGGCATTGTCGTAGATACCGTGGGCTTTTGCAGGTGTAGAAGACATAAAACTAGTCGAATAGTTATAGTAATTGTCGTAGTGTGCACCTATGATAACAGTTTTTGTCATAGATGTAGCATTAGGACTTTTTAACATAGAAACAACGTTTTGTGAGTTGTACTTAGAGCCTAGCCCATTGTCAAAAGAAAAACTTTGCAAAAGAGCTTCGTTTTTTGTAGGGTCGACTTGTTCGCCTTCGGCATATTCTGGTACGTTTAAGATAGTTTTTAGTTCTGCCAAAAGATAATTTGCCGCCGCCAATTCTTCTTTGCTACCGGCTGTTCTGTTGACACGTGCCCCATTGTCATCATAGGTCGTTGCGTCTTGACCATAGACAAAGTTGACTAAAGTTTGTTTGATTTGTTGTTGGGTAAGAGTTATATCTTGCAAGTTGTAGTTGGTAGTTGCATACGCCCTAGAAACACCACCAAACATACATATTATACCTACAAGCAAGCTACACATAAATACTAAAATCTTTTTCATACTAGTGCACCTACCATTAGATAAATTACAAGATATATACAGTAGACTGTTACCATACGATTGGCGTACAAGTGTTGTTGCTGTTTGATATCGTAGGTCTTTTTGATAGTATAATACATAGCGATCATACTAGCGGTTGTTGTGACACAATAGTTGATAAGTATACCCCATACAGAAGCGATAGGATAAAATATAAATATTATGTTGATAAGCGAATATACAATATTTCTAAATATTATAAAAACTCTAAGTAGTAGTTTGTAGTCGCTCTTTTTTAAGACAAAGTTAGGTATATATCTTAAAAACAGCATATAGCTAAGGTGATTGACAAGTTCAAACAATAGATATGCCATAACACCCATAAGCAATATATACATAACTGTCATACCTGTACTATCTGTCTGCATAAACCCTAAGCTATACACAAGGTATGCCGGTACAAAAGACAATATACAACTAACAAATATTAGAGCTTTGTATAAGGGCTTTTTTTGTGAAAGTTCTTTCAACTTGTTCTCCTTTTATATATTTAAAATACTTGCTACTAGGTAGTTAAGGGCGTTGACACCCTCCATACCACCAGATTTTATTTGATAATCTACTTTTACACATAGGTCAAAGATATTTTTTAAGTTCATCTTAGTAAACATTCTTGATTGTTCTTTGGCTTTTATTATGGCAAATTCTTTTACGTTTAAGTTTTTTGCAAGGTCTTGATTGGTTAGACCTGTGGTAACTGCTGTATAAAATAATCTTCTAAAATGATTGGTTATAATAGCAATAATACTAGTTGGGGTGTCTTTGCCTTCTAGTAGTTTGTCGATAATTTTGTAACAGGTTGTACCGTCTTTTTTACTTAATGCTTCGGTTAGTTCAAATATGACATATTCGGCATCTTTAGATACTATTTGCAACACGTCACTAGTTGTGACAACATCGCTATCGCCTATATAGGCTATAAGCTTGTTTGTTTCGCTGTTAAGTTTGGTTAGGTTGTAGTTGCAAAATTCTACCAAAGTTTTTAGCGCCCCTGCGTCTATCTTTTTGCCAGCTTTGTTTAAAGTAACTGTTACCCACTTTTGAACAGTGGCTGGGGTCAACTTTGAACAGTCTACATACTCTACGCTATTGACAAAACTCATATAAAAGTCATTGCTACAAGACGCAAAAAAGACTAAGCAAGTTGTGGGTACAGGGTTTTTAAGATAATCAAGAATTATCTTTTTTTCTTTTTCGTTTTTCTTGTTTAGATAGTCTTTGACCACTACCAAACGCACTTGGTCGCCCATAGGCAATACTTGGCAACTCTCTACAATCGCTGTAGCGTCAAAACCCTCTCCACTAAAGATAACTTTGTTAAAATCAGGCAGGTTAAGATTGCAGGCTTTTTCTATAAGGTCAAGTGACCAATACAGAAGAAAACTATCTTCGCCACCGATAAAGTATGCTGGTTTTAATTCTTGTTGCAAACTCGCCTTTAAATTTTCAAATTTCATAATCTGCCCTTTTATGCTAAATTGATGACCAATTTGGTCAAGTTGTCAGTTTTGATATAATATTCGTGCTCAATAGCCTGTTGTATAGATGATGTGTTATTAGATACCAAAATATCTACACTATTGTCTATAGCACTTGTTATGTTGCTATCTTCGTCAATCTCGTCACTGTCTACAAACAACATTTCTTTGCCGTTAAGTTCTAGTTTGGTTGCGATATATTTGTCGTCAAGTTGGTATCCACACAAGACTACCTTGTCAAAAAGCATCTCTTTGTCGCCATCAAACTCAACCACTTTAAATCCGCTAGAAACAATATTGCTAACAGCTTTGTGTCCTTTGTAGACATAGATGATAGGTTTGCCAAAATACTCGACAAAACTACTTAATCTACTTATAGAAAAGTTGTAATTTGTAGTAAAGATTATAGCATCTAGTTTGTTGACCTTTTCTTTTATCAAGTTTTGCTTGGCAAGGTCAAGGTCTGCAATATTTAGGTCTATCAACAGTTTTTTGTTATTGCTTGTAGTTAACAAACTTGTATAACCACTACTAGCAAAACGTATTGTATTGTTAGTAAATGTTGTTGGTATATTAACTACTATTATTATACTAACACAAACTACCGCCAACACGCAACAAATAATACTTTTTATCTTTTTGTTTGTCATAACAAAACGACTCAAAACAAATATTAACAAATAAAATATCAACCCACCAACAAACGTAAAGCCAAATATATTTATCACTGCTCCCGGCAAAGACGCAATAAAGTTGTTGGCAACTAGTATAAAGTCAAATATGCCCTTTGGTATTATCATAATAAAACTCATAAACGGCATAATAAGTACAATCAAATTGGTTATGCACAACAATACATAACCTATACCAAATATTGGTACGATAAACAAATTGGCTATAATAGAATATGTCGCAAGTGTACCAAAATACCCAGCAACTACAGGCAGTACACCAATCTGTGCGACAAGTGTCAACCATAATGTAGAAATATGTGTATGCAAAAATTTGTTTTTTATCTTAAACTTGTCTAGTAGTTTGTTCAATAGTATTATGCCAAGCACCGCTGAAAAACTCATAAGAAACCCTACATCAAATAGATACAATGGTCTAAACAGCAATATTATCATACAAGAAAACCCTAGACTACTCAAACTATCATATCTACCACACGCAGCCTTGCACAAAACAAACACTACACCCATAATACTTGCTCTCACTACCGACGGAGCAAAGCCACACATAAAACAATAAATCAACAATATACTTGCAAGTATGCCGACTTTGACATATTTGTTGATTTTTAACAAATCAATAACAAAATACAATAGGCTTATCAAAAAACCTACATGAAGCCCCGACACCGCAAGCAAGTGTGCTGTACCACTATCTCTAAAAGACTGTTGTATACTTTGGTCAATCAAAGTTTTGTCACCAAACAATATTGCATAGGCAACCGCACCACTGTCTTCACCCATTGTATCAAACAAATTTTGTTTGGTTTTGTTCATTATGCTTTCGGTTAGAGTTAGTTTGCCGTCGACAACTTGTACCTTGTTATAATTAACACTTGTAGTGTATTTGATATTATATTTGTACACATAAGACATCTCTTCAAATATATCTACGCATTTTATTACACTTTCAAATGCTAACTTGTCACCGACGTCTATACTATCAGGTTGATAGTTGTATATACTTAGTTTTGTCGAACCATCAAGAGTATGTGTTTTGTCATCAATATTGATGACAACATTTTGTATGGTTATATAGGCGCTCTCCTCCCACACACTATTGATAGAGACAACTCTGCCTGTAAGTACAGCTTTTTGGTTGTTATAATTATAATTGGTATATGTTGTAGTAGCTAAAAAACTAGCACCCAAGCCTATAAGATAAATTAAACTAAAGCATATCAGCCTAAACCACTTTTTTGTAAAAGCAAAATAACCAACAACAGCAAGCAGTATCAACACCATTGGCGCTATATACCACAAACTACTAAAGACTTTTGTCGCAACAAAAATAGCACTACACATAAGTAGTGCACCCAACGCACACGGCCTAAAATTAATTATACGCTTTTTGTCGCAAGTTTGGTTATTCACAACTCAATTATAAAAAATTATCTACCTAAAACCAAATATTTTGACAAAATTTTGTAAAAATATCTTGCCAAAGTCAACTTTATTTGATATTATTAACCCGTCAAACAAATATGGCACCATCGTATAGTGGTTAGTACGTTGGCCTCTCACGCCGATAACTGGGGTTCGAGTCCCCATGGTGTCACCATTTAAAACAACCTTAATTTTGGGTTGTTTTTTTGTTTTGTTTGCAAGTAAAAGATTATAATGTTATAATATGTATAGGAGCATCATATGAAAGACAAAGAAATCGAACTAAAATTTATAATAACACCCAATACACGTCAAACTATAATCAACGACCTAAACAACCTTAATCTAACACCAAGAACAACACACCAGATAGACACATATTATATACCCGACTTTAGAGAGTTTGAAGTAAACGGCGAAACTATGGAGTGCGTACGCATAAGAGAAACTGACAAAGGTAGTGTTTTGTGTTATAAAAAAATTCATAGAGAAGCTACCCCTGTATATTGCGACGAGTACGAAATAGCAATAGACAACAAAGAACAAATGGAGAAGTTTTTGTTTGCGTTAGGTTTTAGCGTACAAATGGTAATAGACAAAACAAGACAAAGTTATAGCTATGACAATTTTAGTTTTGACTTTGACACAATCAAAGACGTTGTAGAACTTATGGAGATAGAGTTAAAAGACAATTCTGCTTCTACCGATACCATACTACAAATGGTCGCAAAATATGGCTTGACTGAACAAGATGTCACTTATGACGGTATACAAATGATTGTAAAAAATAAATTAAACAAAAAGTAACCAGTTTTTATTGGTTATTTTTTTTGTATAAAATAGTTTTTGTTTGAGTATGATTATGTTACAATAATTATATAAAAAACATATTGTAGGAGTTATTATGAACAAAGTTGTTTTAATAGGTTGCGGCAACGTAGGTATGGCTTATGCTTATTCTATAGTTACAAGCAAAAACAAAGTCGACGAATTAGTTCTTATCGACGTCAACAAAGATAGAGCCCAAGGCGAAGCTATGGACCTAATCCACGCTGCGGCGACTTCTTCTAACCGTATAAAAATACGTAGTGGAGACTATGACGAATGTGACAATGCTAGTTTGATTGTTATCGCTGCTGGTCGCAATCAAGAAGTTGGCGAAACTCGTAACGACCTTATCCGCAAAAATTATGAAGTGTTCAAAAGTATAATTGGTTGCGTTAACAAAACCGCCTTTAAAGGCATATATCTTATCGCTACCAACCCACTAGATATTATGACTTATATTACGTATAAACTATCTGGGTTTAAACCTAACAGAGTTATCGGTAGCGGCACTGTGCTTGACACGTCAAGATTAAGATGTCTTATCTCTGACGAAATACACATCAACACAAAAAATATCCATGCTTATGTCATAGGCGAACATGGCGACAGTGAGTTTATCCCTTGGAGCAACGCCATCATTGGTCTTAACAAAGCGACTGAATTTTTAGACGAAAACCAACGAGCAAAAATACTATACGACGTACGCAATAGCGCTTATGATATCATCAACAAAAAAGGCAACACTGCCTATGGTATAGGTATGTGTTTGTTAAACATAACCAATGCTATTTTTGACGATGCCAACTCAATTATGACAGTATCAAGTTATGACAAGCACCACAACATCTACTATGGTATGCCAACTATTATCAATCGTAGCGGCGTAGTAAAAACTCTTTCTCTAACCCTAGACCAAAGAGAACAAGATATGCTCAACGCTTCTATAGAAAGCATCAAAGAAAACGTCAACAAAATTATATAAAATAAACCTACCAACCTACCATAAAATGTGGTAGGTTTTGTTTATATATAAGCATAAAAATTGATTTGATATAATGTTAAAAATTCATTAATTTAAATAGG
>JAZUPV010000051.1:0-6073 GCA_045605365.1 Clostridia bacterium | reverse complement strand
CATATAGCTACACACTCGGCGGCTTTTAGACCTTGTTCTGAGTTGTGGGTAATACTTGTTACTTTATAGCTAAGGGTTTTTACTTGGTCGATATTGGTTGCTACGTAGCTTACAGGGCTAATACGCATAGCTGCGCCATTGCCAAAACTTTCGTATGGTTGAGGGCAACCTTCTTTTAACCATTTTAAAAAACGACGACCATAGCCACACTCGCTATGTTTAAAACATAACTGTCTAAAATTATCTATCACTCTCTGTTGCAAATCTATATAGTCGCCCTTGCAATCTAATAGAGCTTTTGCTACAGCTAAGGTACAAACTGTATCGTCTGTATATCTACAACCTTGTGTAAACAAATCAAAATTGTTATGTTTGATATTGTTAAATTCATACTTTGACCCAGCGATATCGCCGATTATTGCTCCTATCATATAATATCTCTCCTACGTGTAGGATAGCACAAACGGGTGCTTTTTCAAAACTTATATCAAAAATATCTTGATAAATAATAAAAAAAACGAAAGCATTAACTATTACACTTTCGTTGATTTTTTATTGCAAATGTTATTTAGTTATAAAAACTCAAAGATAATTTTTCTACAACCATATCTTTGTATGCTTTGTCATAAGGCAAAAAGTCTTGTGAGTACAAAAACTCTTTAAACTCGTCAAAGTCAAGCCACTTTAGTTCGGCTACTTCTTCTGGTTGCATAGTCATTTTATCGGTAGGCAAATTATTTTTTAACATATAAACTTGACCTATCTCCCAAACAGTATCTGCGATATATTCGCCAAGAAAAATAAAGTCAGTTTGTTTAGTATCTATACCAAGCTCTTCTTTTACTTCTCTTTGACAACCTTGCAGCATTGTCTCCCCTGCTTCAACGTGACCTGTGGCAGAACCGTCCCATTTGTTAGGTAGCCACTTTTTTGTAGTAGCTCTTTTTTGGATAAGTACTTGTTTATTATCATTAACTATCCACACCCAAACTGGTTTGTGATAAACCCCTGGATCTTTAGAATGGCAAAAAGACTTTGGCTTAACACCAAGGTGATTGCCTTCTCTATCAAAAATATCAAATAATTCTTCCATAATAACCCCCAAAAAAAGTTTTTATGCTTGAGATTTTTTTAGATAATCTAGTATAAAAGGTTTTATGTCACCGTCCATAACGGCGGTTATGTTTGAGTTTTCGTAACCGGTACGGTGGTCTTTTGCCAAGGTATATGGGCAGAAAACATAAGAACGTATTTGGCTGCCCCATTCGATTTTCTTTAATTCGCCTTGGATATTAGACAAGGTTTGGCTAAGTTCTTCTTCTCGTTTTGCTATAAGTTTGCTCTTTAGCATACTCATAGCTGTTTCTCTATTTTGTATTTGAGACCTTTCGGTTTGACAAGCTACAATGATACCTGTCGGTATATGTGTGATACGTATAGCAGACTCGGTCTTGTTGACGTGTTGTCCACCCGCCCCTGAAGAACGGTATGTATCTACCTTTAGGTCGTCTGGATTGATAACGATATCTTCGTCATCGGTTATTTCTGGCATAACATCAAGACTAGCAAAACTAGTATGTCTACGACTATTGGCATCAAAAGGCGATATGCGAACCAATCTATGTACACCTTTTTCGGCTTTTAGATAACCGTAGGCTTTGTCACCGCTAACCATAAATGACACACTCTTGATACCAGCGTCGTCACCTTCTAGATAGTCAAGAACTTTGATAGTATAACCTTCTCTTTCGCAAAAGCGTGTATACATACGATATAGCATACTCACCCAGTCTTGTGCTTCTGTACCACCTGCGCCAGCGTGAAGTGTAAGTATGGCGTTGTTGTCGTCATACTTGCCGCTAAGAAGTGTTGATATGGTGGCGTCTTCTAGAGTTAGTTCTAGATTGTTAAGTGTAGTGTTTAGGTTGTCAAAAACTTCTTGAGTGCCTTCTAGGTCGTTTAGTTCTATCAAAAACTCAATTTCACCCACCAAAGTTTCAACCTTTTTGATAAGGTCTAGTTTAGATTGGGCGTCTTTTTGTTTTTTGCCGACTTGCATAGCGTTTTTTGTATCGTTCCAAAAGTCCGGAGCTTCTTGCTGAGCCTTGATTTGGTCCAAACAAAGAAGAAGTGCCTTTTTGTCAAAGACACTCATAAAATATTGAACTTTTTCTTTTAGAGTATTAAATCTAAAAACTTGTTCGTCAATAATCATTTATCTTCCTTTATTTTCCGCAACAGTGTTTGTATTTTTTGCCACTGCCGCATGGACACATATCGTTACGTCCGGCAACTTTTTCATTTTTTGCTTGAGTAAACTTGCCACTATTGGTGCTTGTTTGTGGTTTTGGTGCTTGTTTGATTTCTGGTGGAGCGGCAACTTGTACGTTGATTAAGAATGTACAAGTATCTTCTCTAATTTTTTCTACCATTTTGTCAAACATCTCAAAACCTTCACGCTTGTATGCAACAAGTGGGTCTTTTTGACCATAGGCAAGTGCACCGATTTCGTTCTTTAAGATGTTCATAGAGTCGATATGATCCATCCATAATACGTCAACAACTCTTAACAAGAAGTATCTTTCAAACTTAGCAAAGTCATAGCCATATTTGTCAGCTTCGGCTTTGATAGATTCGTACTTGTCAATAACAAGTTTTAGTACTTTGTCATAGACATCTTTTACGTCACAGTCTTCTACAAATTGCTCGTTGACAATGTTAGAACCTTTTGCAAAAAGTCTATCTTCTAAGGCGGTATTGATGTCGTCTAGTTTCCACTCAAAGTAAGGTTTGTCTTCGTCAAGAGAACCATATACTATACGCCCAACAACGTCTGGGAACATATCAAGAACTTCTTGGTGAATATCTTGACCGTCAAGCACTTTGTTACGTTCGCCATAGATAATCTCACGTTGTCTGTTCATAACGTCATCATATTCTAGGACAAACTTACGACTTGCGTAGTTTTGCGCTTCAATTTTGCGTTGAGCATTTTCGATTTGTTTAGATAAAATTTTGATTTGGAATGGTACTGTATCGTCAATCTTGAAAAATTCTGCGATACTCTTCATTTTGTCTCCGCCAAAACGTCTAATTAGGTCGTCTTCCATAGAAACATAGAACACGCTTAAACCAGGATCCCCTTGACGTCCAGCTCTACCACGCAACTGGTTGTCGATACGTCTACTTTCATGACGTTCTGTACCGATAATGTATAGACCGCCTAGGTCTCTTACTTGTTGTTTTTCTGCGTCGGTAGTTTCTTTGAATTGTTTGTATAATACGTTATATTCTTCTTTAAGCGCTTTCATCTCTTCGCTCAAAGTTGTTGAATAACTTGTAGCAAGGTTAATTTCTGCGTCGTTGTGACCTTTTTCTCTAAGGGTCTTTTTGGCAAGGTATTCTGGGTTGCCACCAAGCAAAATATCTGTACCACGACCAGCCATATTGGTTGCTATTGTTACAGCACCAAGTCTACCTGCTTGAGCAACGATTTCTGATTCTTGCTCGTGGTTTTTAGCGTTTAGGACAACATGCTTGATTTTTTCTTTCTTTAATGCGTCGCTTATTGCTTCACTCTTTTCTACGGTGATAGTACCAACTAGGATAGGTCTACCTGTTTCGTGTGCTTCTTTGATTTCTTCTACAACGGCGTTTATTTTACCTTTTTCGGTTGTGTAGATAATGTCTGGAGCATCTTTTCTTGCGATTGGCAAGTTGGTTGGTATAACTACTACGTCAAGTTTGTAGATGCCATTAAACTCGCCTTCTTCTGTTTTTGCAGTACCAGTCATACCGCTAAGTTTGCGGTATAGACGGAAGTAGTTTTGGAAGGTGATTGTAGCAAGAGTTTTGTTTTCGTCTTTGATTTTTAAGCCTTCTTTAGCTTCGATTGCCTGGTGAAGACCTTCGCTATATCTACGACCTGGCATCAAACGACCAGTAAACTCGTCTACGATGATGATTTCGCCATCTTTGACAATGTAGTTGTTGTCGCGCTTCATAATGATATTGGCACGAAGTGCATTGTTTATGTGGTGGTTAAGTTCTAGGTGGTTGATGTCAGACAAACTGTCTATTTTGAAATATCTTTCTGCTTTGTCGATACCTTGTTCGGTTAAGGTAACTGCTTTTAGTTTTTCGTCGATTTCGTAATCTTCTTCTGCTCTTAAGCCCTTAACAAAACGTTGTGCGGTATAATAAGTATCGCTAGACTTAAGCCCCCTACCACTGATGATAAGTGGAGTTCTTGCTTCGTCTATCAAGATACTATCGACTTCGTCGACGATAGCAAAATTGTGACCACGTTGAACTTTGCGAGATTTTTCTTGAACCATATTGTCTCTAAGATAATCAAAGCCAAGTTCGTTGTTGGTACAATATGTGATGTCACAGTTGTATGCTTCTCTTTTTGCGTCTTCAGACATATCGCTAAGAGATACACCTACTGTAAGACCCAAAAATTTGTGTACTTTACCCATCCACTCTGCGTCACGTTTTGCCAAGTATTCGTTGACAGTAACTACGTGCACACCTTTGCCGCTAAGTGCATTAAGGTATGTAGGCAATGTTGCTACAAGAGTTTTACCTTCACCGGTACGCATCTCGGCGATACGACCTTGGTGCAAAGCAATACCACCCAATATTTGCACGTGGAAGTGCTTCATACCCAATACTCTCCAGCTAGCTTCTCTAACTAGAGCATAAGCATCTGGCAAAATATCATTAAGGGTTTCACCTTTTTCTAATCGACCTTTTAAGACCTTGGTAGTCTTCATAAGTTCAATATCTTTCATTGCTGCATATTTTGGTTCGAGTGCTTCGACCTTGGCAGCGATTTTTTCTAATTGTTTTAAGCTTCGTTTGTTGTCAGAAGTAAATATTGAAAATAAGCCCATCTTTTTCTCCTATAAATACAAAAGTATTCTACTACAAAATTATATATTTTGCAAAACATTTATTTTCTAAGGCGGTATTTTTAGTGGTTTTTCATAAAAATTTTACTAAAATTAGTTGTTTTTTGATATATTTTTTGTTTTTGACTGTTCTTTTTTGTTGATTGCGTGTGCAAAAGTCACCACAACAACATTTTTAGCGCCGTTATCTAACAAAACTTTTGTTATCTCGTCGCTAGTTGCACCTGTTGTAAAAATATCATCTACAAGCAAAATGTTTTTGCCTTTTATTGGTGATTTGTCTGTTATATCAAATGCTTGTTTTAGGTTATCTTTTCTTTCTTGTTTGGACAAGTGTGTTTGAGTAAGGGTATCTCTAGACCTTATAAGCGAGTTTAACTCGATAGGTTTGCCCAAGTCTTGTGCGATATATTTTGCTAACAATTCAGCTTGGTTAAAACCCCTTAGTTTTAGTCTTTTGTCGCTAAGTGGCACGGGTATAATTATGTCAAAGTCAATCTTGTTTGACACAACACAATTAGTCATAAAATATGCCATATATTTTGCAAGGTACCTTTCTGCACCATATTTAAAACGATAAACCAAACTAACCGTTTTGTCACAAAAATTAAACGGTGCTATGGCTTGTTTAAAAAGTCTTGTATCTGATTTACATTCAATACACACTTTGCCACCGTCAAATATCTCTGCCCCACAACGAATACAGGGCTTTTTGATAGTGGGCATATTGTCAAGACAAGACTTACACATACAATGTTTTGTGGTATGGTCTAGCTCGTCATCACAGACAATACACTTGATATCTTCTGGCGATATTAAGTTGATAATTTTGTTAAAAATATTTTTCATATTACTTATATAATATATCCGCCGTCTTTTTGTTTTTTATAATAAAGTCGCTTAGCATACTATATCTACTTGCTATATAGTTGTTGTAAATCATACGACTGATATGTTTGCGCTCTCCTACAAGCACTACAACTGACTTGGCACGTGTAACAGCTGTGTAGAGAAGATTGCGAGTGATAATCTGGCTAGAACCTGCCATAAGTGGCATAACTATCACGTCAAATTCACTACCTTGGCTTTTGTGAATAGTTGTTGCGTAGCATATTTGAAGTTCGCTAATTTCGTTTCGTGAAGTCGGAGGCCAAGCG
>JAZUPV010000050.1:0-2263 GCA_045605365.1 Clostridia bacterium | reverse complement strand
ATTGTAATTGTTGTTAGATGGTTTAGAAATGGTGCGGTAGTTGCTCCTTTAACCGATAGAGAGATCCGCTCAATACAAACCCGTAACAAAAACAAACAAAATAAAAAATAATAAATATAAACAACCTATTTTGTAGGTTGTTTTTTTATTGCCTAAAAGCTTGATTTTAGGCGATTAATTTATACAATTGTTAATTATTAGTTATCAAATTTTACAAAATATGTTAATATGTTTTTATAAACGGAGATTATTATGAAAAAACAATCAAAACAAGTAGTACTCATAACAGGCGCTTCTAGCGGTATTGGCAAAGCAACTGCTATTATGTTTGCCAAGAGTGGTTATTCTGTATATGGAGTCGCAAGAAGAAACTTTGAAATAGAAGGTGTAAACACAGTTTTAGGCGACGTTACATCAGTTGATGATGCAAAGCGTATTATAGAATATGTAACAAATAGAGAAGGCAGATTAGATATAATTGTCAACAATGCAGGTTGGGGCATTTCTGGTTCTGTCGAGTTTAGTGACCCAGAAGATGTAAAAAGACTTTTTGACGTTAACTTTATGGGCGCTGTCAATTTTAACCAACAAGCCTTGCCAATCTTTCGCAAACAAAAGTGTGGCAAGATTATTAACATAAGTTCTGTTGGATCATTTATACCTTTGCCATATCAGGCTTTTTATTCTGCTACCAAGGCTGCGCTTGATGCTTATGCAAAAGCTCTACGAGCAGAAGTAAAACCTTTTGGTATAACAGTAACAAATGTTTTGCCAGGGGATATAAAAACTGGCTTTACTGCAAGTCGCAAAAAGAGTGAAAAAGACACTCAAGGCGTATATAAAGAAAGAGAAGAAAGGTCTGTTGCTCGTATGGAGAAAGACGAACAAAATGGTATGAGCCCAGACAAAGTCGCTAAAGTCATCTTTAAACTATCAAAACGTAAAAATCCACCACCACACAAAGTTGTCGGCGGTATGTATAAGTTAATTGGATTTTTGGCAAAAGTTTTGCCAGAACGTTTTGTGCTATGGATAGTTAGCAAACTATACGCATAATTATTATTAACCTGAGTTTTACTTGGGTTGTATGTTCTCGTGGTGAAATGGATATCACGTTTGTTTCCGGGGCAAACATTCTAGGTTCGACTCCTAGCGAGAGCACCAAAATTTTTAGGAGTTTTTATGGATAACAAAAGAATCAGCACTAGAGCAATTATATATTTTGAAGACAAAATAGTGTCAATGTATAGAGAAAAAGCCGACAGAATATACTACACCTTCCCAGGTGGCGGATTAGACCAAGGCGAAACCGAACAGCAAGGTGTTGTGAGAGAAGTTTTAGAAGAGTTTGGTCTAAATGTAGAACCTATCAAAAAAGTATATATCTACGAAAACCCACGTAGTATCGAGCATTTTTATATCTGCAAAGTCGTGGGTGGAGAGTTTGGTACAGGTCAAGGCGAAGAGTATCAACCAGATAGAAACAAAGGTATATATAAACCAATGTTAATCAAAATCAGCGATATACCTTCTCTACCGCTTATGCCACCAGAAGTTGCCGAGCAATTTGTTTTAGATTACAACAAGTTTGGTGCTATGTTAGATGACCAAATAAAAACTTGCTTAAGTAAATAATAAGGATAAGTCTTATGATAGAGATAACATATTTTGTACACGGCACAACATTTGATAACGAACAAAAATTAGCTTCTGGGTGGAGCAGTGTCTCACTTTCTCCAAAAGGTGTCAGTCAAGCTATTGCCCTTGCAGAAAATATCAAAGATAAAGACTTTGACATTGTGTTTTGTTCTGATTTAAAAAGAGCTGTCGAGAGTAGCAAGTTAGACTTTTACAACCGTGATATAGAGATAGTTAGAGACAGTCGTATAAGAGAATGTTGTTACGGCGACCTAGATGGACAAAGTCACTCACTTGTCGTATACGAAGACCATATAACAACACCTTTTGCCAACGGCGAGAGTTTGACAGATGTAGAAAATAGGGTGAGAGATTTTGTTCAATATTTGAAGCAAAACTACGACGGGAAAAAGATTGCTTTGGTTAGTCACAAAGCCCCACAACTTGCCCTAGATGTTATCACAAAAAACATCTCGTGGGAGCAAGCGATAGAACAAGACTGGCGCAAGACTGGTGCTTGGCAACCAGGCTGGACATATATTATAAAATAGGTATAAATATGAATTATTTATTAAAACCATATACGACTTGTGATTATGATTATATAATTAAAAAAATGTACGAC
>JAZUPV010000049.1:0-5395 GCA_045605365.1 Clostridia bacterium | reverse complement strand
GGCTACGATCCGACTTGCGATTTCTTTTAAGATAAAAGTTCGCATATTTTCTTTTATTTCATCTATAAAAACAAGTCTTGCGTGGGCAGTCTCAAGTTGTTGTTTTTCTTTTCTCTTTTCTGCTCGTATCAAGTGCTCTTTTTTTGCAAGTTCTCTTTGATATATGATTTCTTCATCCAAAGGCACTATCGGATTTTGTTGCAACGCTTCAAAAAAGTACCAATATTCTTCACTAAATAATTTTTTTACAGTGTTTAGATAATCTTCATAATATGCTTGTTTGTATCCACCAAATATATTAAGCGTTTTACATACTTTAAACATCTTTTCTAATATTATACGATAGGCCTCTTCATTGTTGGCGCTACGATGTGGCCACCAGTCTTCGTGATCTTCTAGGTCATAATATTCTCTAACAAAATCATTTCTGTCTGGTGCAAATTCAGAATAAGCACAGTTAATTACTTTTATTACACGTTTTGTTTTGATATTTCTAAGTATGGCACCGATAGGGCGCGTTACCCCATAGTGATGATCTTGATTTTCTGGTTGAGATATGACAAGATAGGCAAGAACAGTTTTGCCAAAATATTTTTTTAGTACAGGTGGCAACACAGAAATTTTTTTAGAAGGGTTGATATTATCAAATTCGTTTTCGTACTCTTGCTCTAGTTCTAATATGTCATAATATTTAAATAAACTATACATCAAAAAATCTCCTACATAGAGTATACCATTATTTTAAATTGTTGTAAATAGAAAATTAACCTACCAAAAATTTAACGCATATATAATACTCAAGGAGAATTTTGTATGTGTGGAATTATCGGTATAATCACAAAAACAAACGCAAGACAAAAAGCTGTTGCAGAGTTGTTAAAACTAGAGTATAGGGGATATGATTCTGCTGGGGTAGCAGTTATTGACAATGATACAATTTTAACTACAAAACAAGTCGGAGCAATTGCTAATTTAAAAAAACTAGTAGATAAGGCTAAAGACAATTATACTACAGCTATAGCTCATACTAGATGGGCAACTCACGGCAAGGCAAACCTAACCAACTGTCACCCACATATGTCCAATGACAAAATGTGGGCAGTTGTGCATAACGGCATTATAGAAAATTATTCTCAACTAAAATCTTATCTAAAAGCAAACAACATAAAACTCAAGTCCCAAACAGATAGTAAAGTCATACCCAACTTGTTGCAACTATCCACCCTAAAAGGTATAGATGCTCTTATTGATGTTTGTAGCAAATTGAGTGGCTCTTATGCACTAGCTTGTTTCAATGCTAAAGACAACAATAAACTATACCTTGCACGAAAGAACAGCCCTTTATATATAGCCGACTCGTTGGACGGCATTATAGTTAGTAGTGATATTGTTAGTTTTGTCGGAAAGACCGATAAATACTACATTGTAGGCAATGATGAATTTGTGGTCGCTGACAAAAATAGTATCAAATTTTATGACAAAGCCCACAATATCCTGACCAAGCGGTCGGCAAAATTAAATATTGCAAACGCCAGTGCTACTTTAGACAACTTTCAGCACTTTATGTTAAAAGAAATTTATCAAGTGCCGTCTTTGTTAAAAGATGTAGAGCGGTACTATCTTAACAATCGAGAACTTATTTTTGACCTAAAACAAATTTTATCTAGTACTAAACATATTATGATGGTTGGCTGTGGCACTGCATATCACTCTGGACTTATGGGTGAAAGGTTTTTTAATGAGTATTTGCACATACCAACAACGTCGCATATAGCAAGCGAATTTTGTTATGACAATCTAACCTTAACTAAAGATACTACTTGTATCTTTATCAGCCAAAGCGGAGAAACCGCCGATACAATTTCTGCTCTCAAGTATGCCCAAAAGCAAGGTGCCAAGTGTATAGCCTTAACCAACAATATCAATAGCCAAATTGCTTTCTTGGCGGATTACACTTTGCCTATACTTGCAGGGGTAGAGATTGCTGTTGCATCAACCAAAGCATACAACTGTCAATGTTTGTGTTTGTATATTTTGTCACAACTATTTGACGATAATATGTTGCATACTATCTCAGGCACCGTAGACCAGTTGTCGCTTAGTTTAAAAAATATTAACTCTCAGCAAATATCAACACTTGCCGATAATGTAAAAAACTATACCAATGTTTTCTTTATAGGCAGGGGTATAGATTATGTTACAAGTCTAGAAGGTAGTCTAAAACTAAAAGAAATATCTTATATCAATAGTATCGCTTGTCAAGCTGGTGAACTAAAGCACGGCACACTTGCCCTTATTGACAAAGATAGTTTGGTAGTTATGACAATTACTGATCCTACTTTAAAAGAAAAAAGTGTCAATGCTCTTCACGAGATAAAAGCTCGTGATGCCAAAGTTGTCCTACTTAGTTCTTTTGAAGATATATCCCTTGACCTTGGCGACAATGATACATTTATACCATTGCCAAAATTGCCTCCACAATATTTACATCAAGTCGCTATAAGCAATATGCAACTATTAGCATACTATGTCAGTGTCAAAAAAGGTCTTAACCCAGACAAACCTCGCAACCTTGCCAAGTCAGTTACTGTCGAATAACAATAAACTTTTAATTATAACTTGCAATTAATTTGCCAAAAATAAATCTATCTTGTAAAATGTCTCTAAGAGGTAAATTATGGAAAAATTACGTAGCGAAATTGACAACAAATACAAGTGGGACTTAACCACTTATTACAAAGATGACCAACACTGGCAAAACACTCTACAACAAGTTGCTTCTCAGTTTAAAACCCTTCAACAATACGACGGCAAACTAGACAACGCAAAAAGTATCAAAGAGTTTTTTGACCTAAAAGACAAGTTGACCCAAGAGTTGTCTAACCTATATGTATATATTCATTGTCGCCGTGACGAAGATGTCAGCAACCCAACTTATCAACAGTATCTTGGTGCAATACAATCAAAGCTCGTTGAGTTTGACGAAATGATATCTTTTGCTATACCACAAATAAGCCGTTTGTCTGACCAAACATTAACTCAACTAGCACAACAATATCCTGACCTTGACACAATGTTTTTTAGAATAATCAAAAACAAACCACACGTCCTTAACGAAAGTCAAGAAAAGTTGCTTAGTGGTGTAGATGCTTTTGCAGATAGTTTTAACGAGACTTTCTCTAACTTTGAAGATGCTGACCTTACTTTCAACCCTGTCAAAGATAGCAAAGGCAAAAAACATACCTTTGACAATTCTACCGCAAGTATTTTGCTACGTAGTCCAGATAGACTTTTAAGAAAAAACACCTATCAAGAACTAAAAGGTGCTTATGGTAGGTTTAACAACTTTTTATATAGCAATTATCTTGCCAATGTCAAAGCTACCTGCTTCTTTGCAAAAACACGCAACTTTGATAGTGCCTTAGACCAAGCTATGTTTAATGAAGAAGTAGATATCGCCGTCTACAACAATCTTGTCAAAAACGTCAATAGCGCTCTACCATTAGATTACAAATATTTTGAACTAAAACGCCAAATGCTAGGTTTAGACAAGTTTGCTATATATGATGTTTATTACAATCCTATCAAACTATCTTCTTCTAAATTTTCTTACGAAAAAGCTGTTGATATTGTAAAAAACGCCGTTTCTACCTTAGGTCAACAATACGTCAATGATTTTATGTCCTTGGTCAACAACAATACTATCGACGTTATGCATAACAAAAACAAACGTAGTGGTGCATATTCTACAGGTAGTTATGGCAAAACGCCTTTGGTATTATTAAACTACAACCAAACATTTAATGATGTATCTACCTTGGCTCACGAAATGGGACATTCGATGCATACCTATTATTCTTTCAAAAACCAAAACAGTTTCAAAGCAGACTATGTTATCTTTTTAGCAGAAATAGCTAGCACCGTTAACGAAACTTTGCTCAACCGCTATATGATACAAAACGTCAAAACAAAACAAGAAAAATTATATTATCTTAACGAATTTGTATCTACTTTTCACGCTACAGTGTTTAGACAAACTATGTTTGCTGAGTTTGAAGCAACTATCCACAACAATTACGAAAACAATACCCCTATGTCAGCCCAAGACCTAAATAACATTTATTACGAACTCGTAAAACGTTATTTTGGCGATAAGGTAGATTGCCCACAAGAAGCTATGTACGAGTGGAGTAGTATACCACATTTTTATAGAGATTTTTATGTTTACAAATATGCCACAGGGCTTATTAGTGCTATAGCCTTTGTCAACAATATTATAAAAAACGGTCAACCAGCTATAGACAAATACCTTGAGTTTTTGTCAAGTGGTTGCAAAGATACCCCTATCAATATCTTAAAACAAGCCGGTGTAGACCTAACAAAACAAGAGACCTTTGACAATGCATTTAACTATCTACAAGATTATCTTGACCAAATGCAACAACTAATACAAGAATAATTAAAAAATAAAATATGTTATATAAAAAAGACTTGATAAGTTTCAAGTCTTTTTTTGTTACAATGTTTTTTCTATTTCGCATACGATTTCGTCTTTGCCAAACTTTTTGCCAGTATATTCGCCAGTTTTTACAAAGCCGTTTTTATAAAAACTACTTAGCGCTCTTTGCCTATTGTCTGGTACTGTATCAGTAAGAACTCGTACTCCTTGTTGTTTTGCTTGTAAAAACATCTGTTGCAAAGCAGGTGTCATATAGCCTTGACCTTGATGCTCATATTTTATCACTATGCCCATTGTGGCGTGGTTGGTCTCAGGGTTGTTGTTAAAGTTGACATACCCTACAAAGTTGTTGTTGTCACAATCTACAATATACGCATAAAAGAAGTTTGGGTTGTTCATTTTGTTATCATACCAGCTTTGCCAACAATCTTTGTCAAAGTCTATACACCCAGTATCATAGTGATAACCAGCATAACTGACATCATACCCAGCGTTATATGCCATAGTGTTAGGGTCTGACATACATTCTGCTCTAAACCACAATTCTTCAACACTTGGCTTGTGCAATTTTACCTTTTTCATACTTACTCCTGAATAAATTTTATAGCGCAACAATTTTCAACTTCTTGTATGCTCATATCTACAACTAAGTTGTTGCTTAGTTTTAGTTGTACACCATCAAAAGTATCATTGTTGTTTGAGCTGACTTCAAACTGTACTAAACTTGCATTTTCAAAATAACTAGGGTTGATTAGACTTGTTGTGTTGCCAATGCCCGTATCGTCTAGGTCTAAGTCGACAATGCTAGTATATGTAGCATTAAATACACTATGTTTGCGATAATCTATCTTAAAAATGTTTGAATTGTCAAATACAATAATCAAAGGTCTGTCAAGATAAATATATGTATCGTCATATTCTTTGCCACAACCAGTA
>JAZUPV010000048.1:0-2538 GCA_045605365.1 Clostridia bacterium | reverse complement strand
ACTCAATATTTAGCAAAATAATTTTGAAATAGGTATACTTGATAGCACTGTTAAAGTACAATCCTTGCGGTTGAAAGTCATATAAGTTTTGCAAAACAAGGTTGACACTCATAAGTTTATTTTCTAACAAAACTAGTTGCGGTTTATTTTCTTTTGATACAAGGCGAGAAGATTGATTTAGTATTTGTTTGCTTTGTGCTACAAGTTGAACAATCTTATCTTTTACTTGCTGGGTCGTCAGTTTGCCACTGTCGTATTCAATCGATAGCAAATACAACTCTTGATAGGCTTGTTTAAAAAACTCTATACAATCGATTATATCTTCTCTAGATTTGCCCTTATATGCAAGGTTGATTGCAGGTATATTAATATTAACAATTTTTGCCTGTATCTGGTCTGTTTTTAGTTTTTCTACGACGCTCTTAGCATCAACTATACTATCATACAATGATGTAAAAACAAAGTAGTCTCCACTATGATAAACATACCCCGCTCCGCCTTGGCTTGATATTTGTTGAGATGTTGTTTGGGCTTGTTGTTCACTTTCAAATTGCCCAACTGAGACAGCATACATTGTAGTATTAGACACTCGTATCTTGCCAGAACTAAAAATACTTTTGTCGTTGCTTATAAGGCTAGAAAAAATATCTGCAATATTTATCATTATAATTACTGCTACTACAACAATACAAACGACAAAAAATATAGAAAAAGTTTTTTTCAAACCAAACTTTTTTTTATAGCGAAAATGCTGATAGTTGTGTGTCATAGAATATTGAAAACCTGCTTTTTTGTAATTTATAATAAAATAGTCAAACAAAAGTTTTGTCAAGAATATATATATTTTACAAAGGAGTTTTATATGCAAATTACACCATTATTTGACAGAGTTTTAGTCAAACCAATCAAACCAAAAACAACCACCCAAAGTGGTTTGAGCCTTACTACAAAAGAAGAAGCAAATTATAAAGAAGGCGTAGTCATAAACATCGGCGATGGCATTATGGACGACAACAACAAAACTATTATGGTAGTAAAAATAGGTGACCACATTATATTTGACGAATACACCACAACAAAAATCAACCTGCAAGATGTAGAACATTACTTAATAAAACAAACTGACATCTTAGCAACAATCAAGGAGTAACTTATGGCAAAACAAATTTTAACAAACAACCAAGCAAGACAAAAATTGTCTCAAGGTGTCAACCAAGTAGCAGACCTTGTAAAAATCACCCTTGGTCCAAAAGGTAGAAATGTTGTCCTTGACAAAAAGTTCTCAACACCACTTATAACCAACGACGGCGTAACCATCGCAAAAGAAATAGAACTAAGTGACCCTTACGAAAATATGGGCGCAAATTTAATCAAAGAAGTCTGTATCAAAACCAACGACGTAGCAGGTGACGGCACAACCACAGCAATAGTTTTGTCACAGTGTATGCTCAACGAAGGGCTAAAAAGTTTTGTCGCTGGGTACAACCCAATAGGACTAAACAAAGGTATAAAAAAAGCTGTCAAAGTGTGTGTAGATACTCTACAAAAAAACAGCATAAAAATCACCACAAATAAACAAATAGAACAAATAGCTACAGTATCATCTGGTGACCAAACCATTGGCAAACTAATCAGCAAAGCAAAAGAACTTGTCGGCAAAAATGGTGTCATAACACTACAAGATAGCAAGACAGACACCACCGACCTATCGGTCGTAGACGGTATTAGGTTTGAAAACGGCTATATTTCGCCCTATTTATGCACAAATCAAGAAAAATTACAAATAGAATACGACGAAGCATATTTACTTATTGCCGACCAAAAACTAAATAATATACAAGAGATTTTACCTTTGCTCGAACAGTTGGTCGGTACTGGACACAAACTACTCGTTATAGCCGAAGATTTTGACGACGAATTTGTCGCAACTATTATTGTTAACAAAATGAGAAATATGCTCAACTGCGCACTTGTAAAAGCTCCTTGGTATGGCGAAAAACGAACCGAATTTTTACAAGACTTGGCGCTACTTTGTGGGACAAAAGTTTATTCAAAATCAACCGGTGATGACATATCAACATTGACTTTGTTAGAACTAGGTCTTGCCAAAAATATTGTCATCACAAAAAACACAACTACCCTTGTATGCAAAAATTGTGACAAACAACAACTTAACAAAAAGATACAATCTGTCACCCAAGCTATAGACCAAGCAACCAACGATTATGACAAACAACAACTACGCCTAAGACTAGCAAGACTAAGTGGCGGTATAGGTGTGATAAGTGTAGGAGCTAGTACAGAAGTAGAACTACAAGAAAAGAAACTTCGCATCGAAGACGCCTTGTCAGCAACCAACTCTGCTTGTCAACAAGGTATAACTATTGGCGGTGGTTGTGCATTGTTAAAGTGCAAACAACCTTTGCTTGACCTTATCGAAACTTTGTCAGGTGACGAAAAAGTAGGCGCTAGTATTTTGTTAAAAGTTATATGTGCCCCACTATTACAAATAGCTCACAACGCTGGTGTCAATGGCGA
>JAZUPV010000047.1:0-3914 GCA_045605365.1 Clostridia bacterium | reverse complement strand
TAAGACCGCTTGGCCTCCGACTTGTATGCCAAACAAGTATAAAAAATGCTTTTGATTTTTCTTTAGTTGTGCTAATATATCAGTATGAAATCTTTTAAAAACAAACAACCACAACAATTGATAAAAGCTGTCCTTGGCGAGTATCCAGAGATAAACTTTGGTACTCTTAACAAACTATTGCGCAAAAAGGACATAAAAATAAACGGCAAACGTGTAAACTCCAATGTTGATTTGCAGCAAGGCGACCTTGTAGAAGTTTATTATGACTTTGAAAAGGCAAGCCTTGAGATACCTATTGTCTATCAAGATGACAATGTTGTCATTGTCAACAAGCCACAAGGTATAGAAGTGGTAGCAAAAGACAATGATTTGACAAGCAAACTATCTTTAAAGCTTGGTCAAAAAGTCTATCCAGCACACCGCATAGACCTTAATACTAGTGGGTTAGTTATATTTGCCAAAAGCAACAAAATTTTAAAACTGCTAGAAGAAGCATTTGTACAAAAATACTTAGACAAATATTATCTTGCAGTGTTAAAAGGTGTTATGGCAAAAAAAGAAGGCATCTTAAAAGCCTTTTTGTTTAAAGACGTCAAAAAGAGCCAAGTATTTATATATGACACTCACAAACCTAACACAAAAAATATCGAAACTCACTACAAAGTTATAAAAGACCTTGCTGATGCAAGTCTTGTTGAGATAAAGATACCTACAGGTAGAACACACCAAATACGTGCACATATGAGTTATATCGGGCACCCTGTAGTAGGCGACCAAAAATATGGTGATGTTGACTTTAACAAACAATACAGCACAAAACGTCAATGGTTGTGTGCGTACAAATTAGTATTCAAAATGCCAAACGACCACGTTTTAAATTATCTTAATGACAAGGTTATTGTTATCGAGCCAGATTTTTTAAACAAAATATAAACAAAAAAACAGCACTGATAAAAGTGCTGTTTTTTATATATTCTATTTTTTGTTAAAAGTTGTGTTGCCACATCTTGGGCAAGGTGGCATTTTGTCGTTAGCTCCAAGGTCAATACGTTGACCACAGTTGCGACAGTTATAAGCGCCAACTCCAGGTTTTTCGCCAGTTGTAATAGCAGAATTCATATTATATCCTCCTTGTGCAAAAACTTGTTTGCATATCTAGTATGAGCAAAAACTGTTTAAATATTCGTGTTTTGATAAAAATGTAAAAATTTTTGTTAAAAATAAAATTACTATAAAATATATTATAATTATATAATCAATTTATTTGCGAAAAAATTGCGATTATTATATACTTAAATTGTAAGTTGAGTAGGTCTACTTTTTTGTAGATGATTTGGCTTGATTTATATGTATTTTTGTATTTAAGAAGGTATTAAAATATGGGTAGAATTGTAGTTATAACAGGTGGCACTAGCGGTATCGGGGCAGAAACTGCCAAGTTATTTACTCAAAAAGGTGACACTGTTATTTGTTTATCAAGAAAAAACTCTAACCACTCAAAAAACTTTTATATGTGTGACGTTTCTAACGAGATAATGGTTGAGAGTACTTTTGAAAAAATCCACCAAGCTTATGGCAATATTGACGTTTTGATCAATAACGCAGGTTATGGTATCTCAGGTGCGGTAGAACTTATTGATGACCAAGCTATGCAGCAAATTATGGAGGTAAACTATTTTGGTATAGTTTATTGTTCAAAATACTGCATACCTTATATGAACAAAGGTTCAAAAATAATCAACATTAGTTCTGCTTGCGCACTCTTCCCACTACCTTTTAGAAGTTTATATTGTGCTAGCAAAGCCGCTGTCAATATGCTTACTTTTTCTATGAGACTAGAACTACGTGCTAGTGGTATAGAGATGATGGCTGTTTGTCCTGGTGATGTAAAAACTAACTTCACAAAAAACCGTGTCAAAGTTTACGAAACTAACGACAGATACGGTGACAGAATAAAAAATGCTGCTCTTAGCATCGATACTAGAGAAGATAAACGTATGACTGCAGACGTAGTAGCAAAAGCTATCTACAAACAAACAACAAAAAAACACAACAAACCATTTATCATTGTTGGTGGCAAGTACAAAGTTTTGTATTTCTTGACAAAACTCTTCCCAGCAAGAATGGTACACGGTGTAATAGACAAGATGTTTGGCGGATACAAGGACGTCAAAGTAAAGGAGACAAAGTAAAATGTTATTTGCAAAAAAATACACTCCACGTCCAGAACACTGCAAAATTTTTAATCAAATCTTTTCTTTGATAAAACACGACAACATTAAATTTATTGCAGATATTGGTAGTGGCAGAACAAGCCTATATAACATAGAGCAGCACTTTGGCAATAGTGAGATAGATGCTATTATTTCTACTCCTTTTGACGAGCGTATCGCCCTTATGCATAGAGCTATCAAAGACAAAAACTGGAAGGTTATCGAAAAGGACCTTTCTTGCGAAAGATTGTTAAAACAATATGACCTAGTTGTAGCGCACCTTACATTGTCTCGTGCTATAGATAGGGGAGACGACGTAGAAGGTCTTAAGCAAGGGTTGTTTAATGTTTATACAAAATACCTTCTTGTAGTAGAAGATTTAAACCACAAAGGTATCAAGAGTTTTGATATAATCAACACCGGTCTAAAACACGGTTATAAACTTATCAAAACTGTCAAAGTGGGTAGCGTAGGATATGATAGCCTTTATAAGTTTGAAGGGCAAAACGATATCGGTTATCTTTTTGAAAAATAAAAAGGACAAAAGTTATGAGTAAAGACAAAAAATTAAACATAGCACTTTTTACAGATGCTTTTTATCCAATGATTGACGGCGTAATAACAGTTGTTAATCATTATGCACGTATACTAAAAGATAGAGCAAACCTTTTTGTAGTTGCTCCTAGACGCAAAGGCTACGAGGACAAGTTTGACTATGAAGTTATACGTTGTGGGGCTTTTAGAGTGCCACTTATCGGTTATGACTATGCAACACCTGGTAGCGACCGCAAGTTTATGAAAGAAATGAGAAAGCGTGACATTGATATAATACATATCCATTCACCTTTTAACGTTGGTAAAATCGGTGTAAAAATCGCTAAAGAAAAAAATATACCAGTAGTAGCTACAATGCATTCGCAGTTTAAACAAGACTTTAAACGTGCTGCAAAACTAGATTGTATCGTCAATATGTTATTAAAGAGTATTATGAAAGCATATAACGGTTGTGACGAAGTATGGGCTGTTAACGAAAATACCCAAGAAATACTAAGAGGTTATGGCTACAAAGGTGCATCTTATGTTATGCGCAATGGTACAGAAATGTTGCCAGTAGACAAACAAGCCGCTCGTAAAAAAATCTGTAAACTACACAATATCGACCAAAAAACACCTACATTTTTGTTTGTAGGTCGTATGATATTGCCTAAAAATATTGTATTTATTGCAGAGAGCTTAAAGATATTAAAAGACCGTGGCATTGACTTTAAGATGATTTATGTCGGCGACGGTATGGATTTAGAAAGACTAAAAGAACGTGTCAAAGAACTTGATATTCAAGACAATGTTATCTTTACAGGTAGTCTAAGTGACAGAAACTTGCTTGCTGAGTATTATGCTGCAAGTGATCTTGTTCTATTCCCATCAGTATATGACACTGACGGCCTTGTAAAATACGAAGGAGCAGCACAACACACTCCAACCGTATTGATGGAGGGTATAGCAGCTATCAGTGGTCTTACTAATGATTATGACGCATTTATCTCAAAACCATCTCAAGAAGGCTTTGCTGACAAGGTAGAGCAAGTTTTGAAAGATAAAAAACTTTATGACAAAGTTGCCGAAACTGCTCATAAAGAATTGTATCGCACTTGGGAGCAAAAAGTAGATGATGCATACAATAGATATTTGTATCTAATCGAC
>JAZUPV010000046.1:0-7369 GCA_045605365.1 Clostridia bacterium | reverse complement strand
GGGTGATACAATCTCTTTAGATAAGGAGATTAGTTATGAAAAAAATAAGAACTTTTGTGATGGCTATTATTTCTACGATTGTATGTATAATATATTTGATAGGTGGTTTTATAAGTCTTTCTTTAATTCGCGATACGTTACGCGGTGTTATTGCTTTAATTTTGATAGCTTGTTTCATACTTACTTTGGTTGTTAATGTAATGATGATATATGTAGGTTGTCAAAAAGATAATCAAAAATATATGAGTAAACAAACAATAATAATTGGAGCTTTGATTTGTAATGGATTACTTGCTATACTTGCGTTTGTTAGTATTATAGTATCTCCTTTCAATATTTTATCGTTTTTATGTTTAATTGCAGAATTTTTTACTTTTCTTTTTTACTTTTTAGATTTCGTTGGGCAAAATAATTATTTAAAAGTTGATGATAATCAAGTTGATTCATCTTTAAATTCTACTAATAATAAAGAGAATCTTGTATCAATCAAAAAATCAAATAACAAAAAAGATGAAAAAGATTCTTTACAATCAAAATTAGAAAAGCTGGAGATTATGAAATCTCAGGGACTTATCACTGATAAAGAATACGACGAACTTAAAAAATCATACATAGCGAAAGAATTAGAAAAGTAAGGTCAAGCGCCTTACTTTTTTTTATATCATATATTTGACAATAATATTTTTTGTTTGATAAACTTATAATATAAATAAGATATAAAGGCAGGGGGCAAGGTATGAAAAGAAAATTATCTTTAGTTGCATCAATTTTCAATAGTGTAGCTACTTTGGTTTTTGGCGCTATATATGGGTTTGTATTTTGGTTATTGGCATCATTATTTTTTGACCTTGGAGCAAAGGGACAACTTATGCCTACATTAGTGTTGTTTGCTACAATAGCTCTAGTATTGGTGTGTTTTGTAGTAAATGTTTATATGATAAAGGTTAGTGTTAGTTCTGCAGAAAAATACGCCAAGAGTAAAGTTTTTATAATAATTACTATTATATTTAATGTGTTGTTAACAGCTTTTGTTATTTATAATATTTTTACTGTAGAAAAGCTTTTGGCTAGTATATTGCTTGGATTGTTTGCTGCAATACTTTTGGGGGCTTCTGTTTTGTATATAGTAGACTTAATTAAAGAAAAACGAAGACTAACTCCTACAGCTGTTCAAGCTGAAGCTATTGTTTCTGTTCAAAACAACACTGTTGACAATGACAAATAAATTAATTGATTTTTTTAAGACCCAAGTTGTATTGGGTCTTTTTTTTGTTTTGTAGATAAGGTGTATTATTATACATTTATACACAAAAGTAGTATATATAACCTTATATATTGTTGTTGACAAATAAAGAAAAACAGCTATACTAACTATGTGAATTGATATAATTCAATTCTTAATCAAGTCTATAGCGAGTTTGTCTATAGACAAGACCGTCATTGTACGGTCTTTTTTATTATTATGAAACTTTGTCAATAATTTTAAATTTCTTTTATTTTTTACAGGTATGTATGCATATCAAAAGTATAAATATACATTTTTATGAATATTTTTTCAAAAATATGCGTAATTTTTTTGACTTATGCAAAAATGTGTATTATAATTTGCTTGTCACTTTCACTCAAAAAGTGAAAAAAGTGTAAATTTTTACAAACAAAAGGCTAAATTATTAAGGATACACAACTACAATGCTACAAACACAACACTTAAACAACTTCTGGAAGGTAAAAGATGTTTGTCAAGGTATTTGTTCTGAATTGAATTTTCTTACTGACGAAGAACAAGACATTGACAACACTCAAAAACAACTTTTGCAAGATGACTACAATCTTGTCAAAGATATGATTGACCAAATAACAGCTACAGGTTATTTTAACAAAAGTAAAGATATCAACGAACAAAACGTTGTTACTTTAGTTAACAACATTATTGGTGTTGAGAGCAAAAACGCTACAGTAACTGCAAATATTTGGAGAAAACAACTTAGTGATGTTAATAAGTTTAACCAACAAAGTTTTAAACTTTGTGTTAAGCCTTTTTTTAGTGCGGCTGATATTGACAAGTTGCATCAAGTATATAATCAACAAGACAACTTTGTGACAACCCACCTTATCAGTAGTAGCAATGTGTGTTTGTACAATCCTTTAAAAGAATTTGGCGCAAAAGACCAAATTATGCCATTTGGCTTTGTGTATAATGTAGATAGTAGCAACTTTGTCGCTGCTTGTGACCAAACCAGCCTTGTAAATATCAAATCTTTAAACGAAATAACAGACAAAGACTTTGTCCCAACAGCCAACAAAAACAATCAATATGTATTTGTTAATGGTTATGCAACAAAACTAAAAACTCCATCACAAATTATCAAAAAATATTCTAACGAGCGTTTTGTATCTAACGACAACGTAGTTATCTTAGACGGAGAAGCAAGCAAACCTAGTGCAATATTCTATTATGGCTATGGCATCAAGAGTGTTAACCCTTATGCTATTAGATTGCAACAAGTGGCAGAGCAACTTAACTTGCCTTTGATAGAAATTGACCTTAATGTATTTTACAAACAAAATGGCAAATTTGTTGCTTCTAACAGTGAAGCAAGAACTTGCTTTAATGAGTTTGTTAACAACTTTAACCAAAGTTTGGTTGATTTTTGTGGGGTAGACTGTCTTGCATTGTCAAAAAAACTAGTTGGTTTTAATACTAACCTAAGATATAACTTTGTTTATAAATTTATGTTTGCAGTGCAAAAACATTTGCTACTTAACGGAGAAGGTTCTTTGCAAGAACGTAAAGATTTTGTAGCAAAAGCTATCGCAAAGTCTATCGCTAAGAAAAATATGTTAACAAAAGAACGTGAACAACAAAATGGCGCACCTTTGATGTATCCTAGCGAGAGCACCTTTGTGCCTGTACCAAAAGAATTTTTGGCTTAATATGTAGATTATGATAAACATACTTATATAAAAAAACAGCAGCCTCCACTGCTGTTTTTTGCTAAATACCATATTGAAAAGCCATATCTTATATGTTATAATATAATTATTAAGGAGAGATATGTATGACATATGTAAAAAGTGACAATTACAGGATAGGTACAACTCCACAATGCTATGCAGTGTTAGCAAAATGCGGACACGACAACGTTAAGAGCAGGGCTTGTTTTATGCCGATTTTGTTTGGTGTTGTTGGTTGGACTGGCTGCGCTGACGAAGCTGCTGCGGTTATTAGAGATATGGATAGGGTAAAACACGACGACCCAGAAGCTATATTGTTTGTTGTGCCGATTGGTTATGACACTTATAAAAAGATACGTATCATCAATGATTTTGACCCATTTATGAACGTATCAAGCAAACGTGAACAACTTGCTTTTCAAGACGAAGTAGAACGCAGAGCCGTAAACGAACCTTTTATAGAAGTGTCTTCTAGAAGAGACTATGTGCGTTTTAATGAAGGCTTTGGCAAAAAGGCGGTATTTCGTACTTATGGCAAAGAAAGTAGGTATGATGATTATGAAGTGCCATATATAGCTGATGCGGGTGAACATTTTGAAGACGAAGACTTGATTTTGCAACGTTATGCAGCTGGTATAAGAGACGGCAGATGCAAATATACCAAAGGTCTAGCAACAGCTATTGTTGATGAATATGTTGATTATAATATGGCAAGATTGCTTGAGTCAGAACACTGTGCGGACGTTCAAGAAAGATTGTGTAATTTTGAACATTATCACAAAGGTATAAGAACAGAAAAATATCGCACTCAAGAATAGTTTTTGACCAAAATATTTATCATTTAGTTGATTAAAAATGCCTAAAACATTGGTTTTTTGGCGAGTTTAAAAAATTTTTTAGTATTGACATTGATTTGTCATTGTTATATAATACTTATAACAAAAAATTTGGAGGTTTTTATGAAAAGATTTTTAGTATTTCTTGTTGTAGCAATAGCAGCAGTAAGTCTTGGACTTTCTATCTACTATTTTACAAAAGACAACGAAGTTATTTACATAAATTCGACCTATATCACTCTTAACAAAGGTGCAACTATCAAAACTGACGATTTGCTTACCTTTGAACACCCTAGTAAATACACAAAAATCAATTATAGTGGTGTAAAAGATACTACAGTTCTATCTTTTAACGAAGAAGAAAAGTATTATGCTGCTCTAACTGGTGGTGAAACAGAAATCGTTATTTCTACTTCTAACAAACAATACAAAAGTATCGTTATCAAAGTTGTAGTTAGAGACGGTTCTGAAGAGTATCCTTATCTTATCGGTTCTCAAACAGACCTATTAAAAATTGGTAAAGATGCTCAATTTACTGACAGTACCAACTACGAGTTAGAAAAGAGCTTTGCTCTAAACAGCAAATGGACACCTATCAAAAATTTTAAAGGCACATTTAACGGTGCAGGTTATACTATATCTAACCTAGACATCAGTGCTTATACTCAACAACAAATAGATGCTTCTAAAAAGACAACTCTTGTTGACGGTGTAGAAACTCTAGTTGATACCGAAGCAACTACCGCTATGAATACTTACAATACCAACCTTACTACATTAACTCAAGTTGGTTTGTTTGAATCATTAGATAGTTCAGCAGTAGTTAGCGACCTTGTTATCAAAGGTGCTAATATTGTTGGTGACTTTGATTATGTTGGTATTATCGCTGGCGTTAACAAAGGCGTTATCAAAAACTGCACAGTATCTACAGATTCTCGTACAGTAATCACAACTACTGGCGAAGGTGAAGATGCCGTTACTACAGAAACTATCGTATACAACGAACTAAAGAGCACAAAAGCTAACGCAAACGTTGGTGGTGTAACAGGTTATAACTTTGGTTCTAGCGAAAACACACCAAAACTTGACAGAGTTGCAAGCAAAGCAAGATTAGTTATTGCAGCAGCTGGTCAAAACGTTGCAGGTCTTGTTGGTTATAACAAAGCAGGCAAAATCAGCGAAAGCTACTACAATGGTTATGCATTTAAAACTGTTGATGGTACATTTGCAGGTCTTGTTGGCAAGAACGAACCAGTAAGCGCTACAGTAGAAGGCAAAACAGCATACTTCCCAGCAGATGTTATGGATTGCTATGCTATTATCAATACTCTTACAGACAACGCAATCACCGATGCAGTTGGTGTTATCAAACAAAACATCAGCCTAGCAGGTATCCCAGAAATTTATGAAAACAAAATTTTTGGTAACTATTTTGCTCAATTAAAAACTCATACTTCAGAAGGTTCTTCTACAAACACTGCTATCTCTGCAGTAAAACAAGCAACTGATATTTCAAAAATTGCTCCAACTTGCGCAATTTTATCAGAAGAACAATTCAAAGTAAAAGAAAACTTTGTTTCATACACAGAAACTGGTACTAGCCACGTAAGATACTGGAATTTTGAAACAGTATGGCAAATGTATGTTGATGGCGACATTGCTTATCCTGTTATCAACCCAAGCAGTTTGGCTGGTTCTGTATATGACATTGATATCTCTACTGTAAAAGGTTCTAACGATATCGACAAAAACAATACTCCAGAATCTATTCATAACCTACTAAACAGCAACAAAGTTGATGGTAGTTATGTTATAAAAGAAGATATTGATATGGCTGGCTACGAATGGTCTCCAATCGCATTCTTCAACGGTACACTAACTGGTGAAACTGTTACTGAAGAAGTTGACGGCGAACCTATCACTCGTGCTCCTATCATTTCAAACTTTGTTATAGTACTTGGTACTCAAGACAAAGATGCAGGTCTATTCGAAAGACTTTGCGCTAATGCAATTATCTCTAACATCACATTTAAAGATGTTATAATCAAAGGTGCAAACCAAGATGTTTACGAAGGCAAACGTGTTGGTGTTATAGCTGGTATTAACGAAGGTGCAAACCTACTTAATGTTAGCGTTCAAAACGTAACTAACCAACTATATGCTGATCAATTTGGTACTTTATTTGGTGGTTCTTTACACTGTGAAGGTCACTCTATCAAAAACGTTAGCGTAGACAATGTTACATTTGACAATGTTATCGCTGACTATGCTGGTGGTGTTATCGGTGCTAACGGTACTTCTAAAAAAGCTGGTACTACTATCACTGGTACAGAAAAGAGAGGTAACACTCCAGTTAAATATGCTACAGTAACTAACTTCAATGCTCTTGCAAGAATGTTAGGTGGTGTAGTAGGTTACAACAACAAAGGTACTATCAAATATACAAGCTCAGGCGTTAAAGTTAATGTTAACAATTCAAACGATACATTCTTTGATGCAGACCTTATCCCAGATGATGGTAGCGAATATCCTATCGCTATCGGTGGTGTAGCTGGTCAAAACGCTTATGGTGTTATTGATTATGCTAAAGCATCAAGCACAATCACTATCGATACAGTTAATGGTTTTGCAATTTATGCTGGTGGTATCGCTGGTATCAACTACTCAGGTACAATCAGTCATACATATGCTTACAAAACAAACATCACAACAAAACGTACTAACGATGCTCAACTAGGTGGTATCGCTGGTAACAACTCTGGTTTGATTGAACTATGCGTTGTAGCAAGTGATTGCGAAATCGCTGCAGCTACTTCTGTTACAAAATCAGGCAACTACAGTTTTGTAGGTGGTATCGCAGGCTATATGGCTCTAGCTAATAGCAAAGTTGGTGCTATCAACAGAAGCGTAAGTTATGCAAAAACTGTTAAAGGTGTTTTTGTAGGTGGTTTGGTTGGTTATAGCCACGGTTCAGTAACATACAGCTATACTTCTGGCTCTACACTTACTGGTTACTTTGTAGGTGGGCTAGCTTCTATTATCAACTGCTACCAAGCTAAAAAAGCTGACGACACAATTATCATTGCTCCTACAGTTAACGGATATAATTCTGGTTTCTTCTATGGTAACTATTCTATCGCTACACTAAACTGTGTAGACAACGGTGGAGAAACTGACAAAATAGAATCTCACATTCTATACAACCATATTGCTAATATGGAGAAAGGTGCTACAGCTGGTTTTGCAGTAGTTATTAGTTTTGGTGCAGAAATCAACAATTGCTTTACTGTGCCTACTATGACAGGTGGAGTTGGTTATGGTACAACAGCGACTCTAAACACTGGACTAAATGATTTTGCAGATGAAAAACAAGTAGAAGAAAGAAAAGGTCATTCATCAGGTGTTATTATCAACAGTATATTTACTGTTAAAGGTAATGGAGATAAAAAATCTGGTGGCAGCCACGTAGAAAAAGCTGACCTAAAAGTTAGCGGCAACTACAAGACACTTTCTAATGCTGGTATGGATATTGACATTTGGGACCTAGAAGAAGGCAAATATCCAACAATTGCAAATCT
>JAZUPV010000045.1:0-22568 GCA_045605365.1 Clostridia bacterium | reverse complement strand
GTTTTTTCATAATAATCTCCGTTTATAAAAACATATTAACATATTTTGTAAAATTTGATAACTAATAATTAACAATTGTATAAATTAATCGCCTATAATCAAACTTTTAGACAATAAAAAACAACCTACAAGATAGGTTGTTTTTGTTTATTATTTTTTGTTTTGGTTGTTTTTGTTACGTGTTTCTATTGAGCGGATTTCTCTATCAGTTAAAGGCGCAACTACCGCACCATTTCTAAACCATCTAACTGCAATTACGGTAGAAATAATTACAATAGCTAATCCTGCAAAAATAATCAATCCCCAAGTTAGGGCTGTTTGACTATTGTTTCTTACAATGATAGAAGATATTGCAGATTTTAATCCGTCATATTCTACATAAGCTGCAACTGTATAAGTGCCCTTTTTGTTGATATTTGCAGTATTGCCTTCTTGATAATCAGAGCTATCAATTGAAACATATATCTTTGCCCCAGTTAAGTTAGTAGCTGCAACAATTTGAAAACCTTTGTTTACAATTATATCCCCTTCAAATTCTTTCACTTTACCATCAATAACAACTTTCATTTGTGGAGCATTAGGATAAACATCTATGTCATGCGCAAAATAAAGATCTCCGTTAATTTCTTGTCCTAAAATTTCTACGTCATTGTTAAAATATCTTACATGCATTTTGCCTGCTGGTAAAACAAGTTTGCCGTTTTCGTCAGATTCTGCGGCAAGATTGTCATCAATATTTACGGTATCTTTAAAGTTGACACTTCCACGTCTATAATAAACTTTTATAGACAAATCTTCGTATTCTCCACCAACGTCATCAGGCGTTACCCTTACATAAATATTGGCTTTTGTTTGAGTTGCACCTGCGTGCATACCTTGTAGTTGCAAACTTACATTATGTCCACCAAAATCGCTTACAACCGCATCAGTTAGATAGTTTTGGGCAAGTTGAAGATTAACTTTGTTATCTTGCACACGTGGTAAAGAAATGTTGGCAACGGTATCAAAATTGTTAACTCTTAAATCTGCTTCAGCTGGAGTAGAATCATCAATTTTTTTCATACCGCTAAGGTTGATTGTAGACAAAGAATTATAACTAGTATTAATAGTTTTTAAACTTAGTGTTGTTGGAATTTCTAATGTAGTTAGTCGGTTATTGCTAACATCAAGGTTTTCTAACCCTAACATTTTGTCGATATGAGATTCAGTTATTTCTGTTAAAGAATTGTTATTTAACTTAAGAGTTTTTAGTGATGTACTAAAAATCAAAAATTCTAAACCGTCTAAAGAACTAATATTGCTGTCGCTCAAATCTAATTCTGTTGCAGTTTTTAAATCTCCGGCTCTAATAGTCGCACCATCACCGCCAAAATCTCTTTCAACAATCTTAACAAGTGCAGCCCACAAAGCGGCATCTGCAAAATATTCATCTTTATTAAGAATTGTTGTTTCTGTAACAATAATCTCTTCTTCTTCAGCAGCTTCAGCATAGGCTGTTTTGCTAGTTGTTGTGCCAATTGCAAAAGCCATCACCACTGCCATAAAACAAGCAAAGATAGGTAAAATCTTTTTCTTCATAATTAACTCCTTTTTGTTAAGAAGATATTGTTTTTTAACTATACTAAAAAAGTTTAAAACTTATTTATATTAAAATACTAACATTTTTAAAAACATTAGTCAATTTTTTGATATTTAATTTAATAAATTATATCCAACAAATTGTTATAAATTTCTTATATTTGTACACAATTGTTGTATGAAAGATTTACAAAACAAAATACAAGCGGCAACACTAAGTGATTTAAGCGACTTAGAACGTCTAATAAAAATATGCGACACATACAAAACTCCAGACAAAATACGTTGGGACAGAGACTTGTTGACAATGTTTTTTAATGACAAAAATGCCAAGATATTAGTCTATAAGCAAGTTAGTGTCGTTGGCTGCGTTATTGCAAGATACAATGATGACTATAGCAAACTACACATACACAACATTTTTGTCGACCCTAGTTACCAAAATAGTGGCATCGGCACAGCGCTTATAAACACCCTAATCAAAGACGCCAATTTACACGGTACAGATTATATTTGCACACTCAATAGCCACGCTAATAAATATTTTGAAAAGCTAAGTTTTTTTAAAGGCAAAATATACTTGTGGCGCAAACTAGCCCCATTTGATTGTCAAAAACACAACAATATGATATAATATATATGTACTTAAGATAAAGTTACATAAAAACAAAAGAAAAAAACACCTACTTTAAGTAGGTGTTTTATTTTTGTCAAAATTTATAAAAATATCTTATAATCAATATCTTTATCTAACGCTTTTAAAAACTGTTGCTCACTCGTCTTGTCGCCGACAATGGCGTTATAGTGAGTAGGCACGACCAACTTTGGCCTAATAATGTTGGTTAGGTTAGCCGCTTCTATAGGATTCATAGTATAAGTGCCGCCGATTGGCACAAACAATATGTCACACTTTTGACTTTTTAGTTCATCGGTCATATCGCTATCGCCGGTGATAATATAACTTATACTATCTATAGTAAATTTATACCCTACCCAGTTGTTTTGTTTTGGGTGAAATTGCTTGTTTATGTTATAAGATGCAAAAGTCTCTACAACAATATCCCCCACGCTAAGTTTTTGATTAGGTGACACGATAATAGTATAACAATCAATATTGTTGTTTTTTAGATCTTCTACAACGTCTTGCGTAGCGACAATGGTTGTATCTTTAGAATAAATCTTTAAAATGTCTTTTAGAGAATAATGGTCATAGTGAGAATGTGTGACAAAAATATATTTTGCAGCATTTTTCTCTTGGATGTTATATGGGTCAATATAAATATCTTCGCCCAGCTTTATACTGCTATGATACAAAACTGTAAAATCTTTCATTATAGTTCTCCTTGTTGTTTTGATTGTAACAAGACGGTTTTAAAAAGTCAATTCAACAAAACACAACTTTTAGTTTGTTAATGTCAAAAAATTTGCTATAATCTTTGACAGCAAACAAAGGATATTTTTTATGTACAACACAGACAATAGACAATTGGTAAAAATCATTAGAGAAATATGTCAAGAGCAAGATATTGTTTTGCAAGAGTTCTCTGAATCGTGGATACTAAAACTAACTAAAGACAATAAAACAACCTTTATATTTGGTTATCGTTTTGAAAACAACTCTGCTACAACAATGGCAATTTGCAATGACAAAGTAGCTACATATATGTTGCTTGACAATGCTGATATACCTTGCATAGAACATTTCTTCTTTATGAGAAATAAAAAATATAAACTAAGACATATATATCAACAAATATTACCCTACCTTGACCAATACAAGACAATCGTCGTAAAAAACAATAACGGTACAGGTGGCAGACTTATATACAGAGTTTCTACAAAAAAAGAACTAAAGCAAGCCCTTGCAAAAATACTTGCCCATAGCAAGTTTATTGCGGTATCACCTTTTTACACATTACAAAAAGAATACCGCACTATTGTCTGCAATGGCAAAGTTGAGTTAATCTATGAAAAGGTCATACCTTCTATTGTTGGCGATGGCACAAGCACAATAAAACAACTAGTAGACAACCTACCTTACAAAATAAAACTTAACAAAAAGATAAAAAGGTCTTATGTACCAAAAGAGCAAGAAGTTATTGCTCTAAACTGGAAGCATAATTTACACTGGGGAGCTACTGCCAATATAGATGTCGACAAAACTACCAAACAAACCCTAACAGCCCTAGCCCTAAGCGCCACAAAAACACTAAAGGCAAAGTTTGTATCTGTAGATATAGTTTTACATAATGACACTTACAAAGTTTTAGAATTAAACAGTGGTATTATGATGGAGAAGTTTGCTACCTTTACCCCAGAAAACTATCAACAAGCAAAAGCAATCTATACAAAAGCAGTCTTGTCTAACTTAAAATAATTTTAGCACCTATTTAGCACCCAAATACTAAAATTTATCTAAAAACCACCTACATTTAACAAAATTTTACCCATAAAACAACAAAAATGTTGACAAACCCGCAAGAGTGATATATACTAACAAAGCATTTGATAATTCAAGTGCTTTATATATATGTACCGCTAGCTCAGCTGGATAGAGCGTTGGTCTACGGAACCAAAGGTCAGGGGTTCGAATCCCTTGCGGTACACCAAAAATGACAAGGCAAAAAGCCTTGTCTTTTTTAATATAAAAATACATTTTTTTACAAACACTTTTAAGGTTGTTCATTCTCGTTGATGTCTGTGTTTTTTTGTTTCTTTGCAAGTATAATAAAACCGACAATAGTACATATCAAGCTTACGCCAGATAATACTACGCCCGCATAAGAACCAATAATAATTAAATAAACAAGGTTGAATAATCCTCTACAAAAAGACCCGCCTCTTGTGATGATAATATTTGTAAAAAACATTGAAGTTAAATAAACTAACATCGCCATCATAGGAAAGATTGATGACCAGCTTGACCAAGTCAAGATCGACGCAACAATAATTAATGCAGTGGTTATTCCTGTGCAAACATATATAGTTATTTGTTTGTTGTTTTTTTCTAAAAAATAAACTACAAGTAAGTAAACCGCATCTATAATTATAACCACAGCACCTGTAATGCCGTCTAATAAGGCAAAATGCACAGCAAATAAAATATCAGATATGCATAAATTTAATGTTAGATATACTTTCTTTTTGTTTAATAGAGCAACAATATAAAAAACATTAGACAACACAACGATAATTTGAGAAAGAATAAATATCATAAATTATCCCTTAAAATACCTGTAAATTTGTTTCCATGTTTTTACTCTCAATACTTTTTCATGACTAAAAGTTTTATTTTGTGGACCGGAAAAAAGAATAGGTGTTTTGTTTAATTCAACAGCTTCAAGACAAACCTTATAGCTATCATCTATCATTATGTCAATGTTTTCATCAAGCATCGGCTGTGTTTTTGTTGCACAATCAAATAAAATTTTATCATATACTATGCCATTGTTTTTTAACCAGTTTTCGGTTATTTGTTTTGCATCGCCGTGCCATTCATCATTTCTTGCTGTAATAAGAATAATATTATGCCCTTGGCTTTTTAAATAATCAATTGTTTGTTTGCAGTATTTTTGTGCTTTGCAAATTTTTAAAAGGTTATTTCCTATTGTGTCCCACCACATATGACATTGGTCTGTATTCCAATTACATATTTTTAAAGTATTGCTAGCGTTGCTATCTACAATTTGCACATCTAAATTATTTGTTTTGATAAACTTTTTTATTGTACTTAATCTCTCGCGATGATAGTTGGTTAAAGTGTCATCAATATCAATTCCTATATTCATACTTACCTCTTTTTTATTTGATATATCATAATATTGATTTTGTGTCAACCTCACACTATATAAAATCTTTAATTGCGACAGTCTAAAAATAAGTATTTATTTAACTTTAACTATAAGTTTGATGAGCCATATAATCCAGAATATTTTAGCGTAACCATTAAATAATTGGGCTTAAACAATATATATTACCGATAATTAAAAACAATATTTCAAAAAAGACAAGGCAAAAAGCAATGTCTTTTCTTATCTTATTAAATATACAAACAATTGTTGATTATTGATTTTTATATTGGTGTATGTTAAAATGTAAGTATAGGAGACAAATGCATTGTTTAACATTAATCCAGATTTAAGAAATGATATTTTAGAAGATATGCCACCTGATTGGCCGCCTGTAACAAAAGCAGCATATATATACAATCAACTTTGTGCAACGCTTCAGTATTCTACAGAATATTTTCTTGAAGAAGACAAAGTAAGAGACTGGTACACCAACCCAGACAATCTTGTATATGTTGACGGTGTTAACAACAACGAGGTGGTTTGTTTTACATTTAATGCGATATTTGCACAGTTGCTTATTGATGCTGATGTTTGTCAAGAAGATATGATCAACGGCGTAGCTTTGATGACTGATGATGGCAAGAGTTTTGCACCATTTCACGCAAGTTTGGGTTTTGTAACACACGACTCGCATAGTTTTGATGTAGACTCAACCCAAGGCATACTAAATAGATGTGACCTTACTTTGACCAAATTTGGCGATTGCGCTTTTTCTGGTTGGATGTCTACCAATGCCACACCAAACGAAATTGAAGACGACCTAGCAGCACTTGCTCGTGCACGTAGACAGATATATTCTCCAGCAGACACCTTGCGTGGTTTAGCATACAAATACATAACAGCCAAGAGTGGCGAGTTTAAAACGATGTCTTTGCAAGAGCGTTTTGATTTGTTTATGACTTATCTAAAAGACACCCCAGAATATTCTGTAGAGTCTTTTACCTATATGCTAAAGTTAAAAAACACCTTGTTTACTAAAGAAGAAGTTGGTCAAATAGGCGACAAGTGTAATTTTGAAATATCTTTCTTAAAAGACGCCACTACCAACGAACTAAAGGCTATGGTGCTATTTAACCCAGAAGGCTATGTCAAAGATAAAGGTTTTGAAAATTTTGATTCTTTGCAAATATATGAATTCTCTGTTAAAAACCGCACAATAACAAGCGGGATTGATAGAGAAGAACTTGCAGAAAAAATTAGCACTATGCAATATGTTCAACCAAAAGATACCCGTGCTAGAGCAGAGATGATTGTCCCTAGAGAAGCACGTATCACACCTATCCCACCAGAAGGCGAAGACCTTGTGTGGGACGAACAACAAAATCCTATCAACGTAGACCATTACGAAAGAACTGAAGTTTTGACTGGCAATAGATATGTGTGCGACCAAGAAGGCAACCCTATCAGTCAAAACCAAACACCAACTATATAAAGGAGATAACTTATGACTCAACAAGAATTAAAAGTTATATGTCAACAAAAGTTGCACCAAAGCCGCCTTGACGGCGACAAGAAAAAAATTGAGATATATACCTTAATAGACCAAATGTTATCTCAAGAAAACGCTATCAAAATGCTTGGTGTAGAAATATCTATGAATATGCTGTATGACCTTGGCTTTAACAAAAAACAAGCTCAAAAAATATATTTAGAATTTATAAAATAAAGGCTAAAATTTTTAGCCTTTTTTTATTAGTTGCTCAATTTTATAAAACATTGTAATATTAGAGTATGTTAGATTATAAAATTATTATTAAAAACCAATCATCCAACCTTGATAAAAATACGTATACTCAGCTCAAACCTGTCATATACGAACACGTAAAGAAATGTTTAACTGATGCAGAATTAAATATACTGTTATATATAAATATTGTAGATGCGTCGCATTTTGCAATAAACAAAACTCAAAAAGCTACAGAAACAGCAGCCACCGTAATACAAAACAAAAAAGGTTATACTTTATTAATTAACTCCAATGATTTGATATTATATACAAAGGGCAACTGTATTTTAAAAGCAGACATTCATCACGAAATAGCCCATATTTACGATATGGAGCAAATCAAAAAATACTGTGGCACAACACGACAAATACAAGCTTCTAGCTATAATGACTATTTCTATAATTTAGGGACGTTTTTTTGGACAGAAGTGTTTGCTTATTATCAAACTTTCACTTTTTACAAAGGTTTTGGTAGCGAAAATCTGTATTCTTTAGTAAAAAAAATAAAATATATTAACAAATATTACTGTAATATAATTAACCCTAAAGATGCCGAAAAAGAAGATATGTTATATGATTTACTTGTCGATTTTGAATATTTTTGCACAAGATTTATCGCAGCATATTTTGCAGATAGTGTCCAATTAAAAAACTATTCAAACAAGACTATACAAGACAGTGATTTTAAATTTGTTACAAGGTTTTTAAATAAATCGTTTAAATATCTAATAAAAATTTTTAAAGGTTATAAAAAATCTATAAAAAAGACTTTAATCAAATTAGGCAAATATATTTTTATAAATTTATATTGCATATATGGATATAGGCTAAGTATAACAAAAAATAAGAGAGTATTATTGATTCGGCTTTTAGACCAACAAAAAGAACAAAGCAACTAAAACTTTTTTATTTTGAATGACGTTTTATTAATATTTGGTTGTGATTTTTATAAAAAATTGCTATTATACTACACAGGGAGAAAATTTATTATGTTAATAGAAATTATCGGTATTGTTGCAACGTTGCTTATACTTGCATCAATGTGTTTTAAAACTACCACTCTAAAAGGCAATTTGTGGATGCGTGGTATCAATATTGTTGGTTCAATAGTTTTCGCTGTGTATGGGTTTTTATTGCCAGCATATAGCACTGGAGTATTAAATACTGTACTTGTTGTGGTAAATGCATATCATTTTGTTTTAACTATAAAAACCCACAAAGAAAACCAACTAAAAGAACTTGTAGAACAAGAATTTGAAGCACAAGAGTTGTTAGAACAATACGAAAATGAACAAGTAGAAAATAACAAACCAACTAAAAAAACTTCTACAAAAAAATCAACAAAAACTCAATCAAAATAAAAAATTTGACCTGGAAAAATCTAGGTCTTTTTTTATAAAGTATTGCAACAAAAAAACACAGCGAATTGCTGTGTTTTTGTTATTATTATTGGATTTCTTCTCCGTAGTAAGTTTCGTTGATGTAGTCGTTAGCGTCAGAAATTTCGTCACAGTGTTCTGCGGTTTCTTCAACTATAGCATCTACTGTTGATTTGTATGGGATAACGTGACCTTTAACACCGTTGATACATCTCATAATAACAGCTTTTTGTTCTGCTGTTAGTGATTCATAATCAATACGAGAATCTGGCTCCCAACCAGCATCTACATCATAACCTGCATAATCTGTAAAGTCATTTAGGTTGCCTTCAAAGCAACGGAAATAAGATACGTTGTTTGCGATATATTCTCCATCTACTCTACCGTTAGACAAGTCTAGTTGATATTGAGCTGAAGTTATACCCATAAGTGTTGGATTGAACAAAACAACTTTGCCATCTTTTAGGTTGTATCTATATGCTACATAACCACTGCGTTGTTCTTCAGGAGTTGCGGCGATATTGTCGTCAAATTGTACAAAGTTAAAACCAATAAGTTCGTCTTTTTTAAAATTGTACTCAATTTCGTAAGCTGTATAAGTTATATAGTCACCTTCGTCACTATCATATTTTACAGTAACATATACAAGACCATCTTTTTGAGTAACTAATGTGTATAGCTTGTCGGTAGTTTCGTAGCCAGGTTCGCCATCTAAAAATTCGTCATATTGTAGAGTGCCGATTTTTAATACATCTCTCTCCATTAGATAGTCTATATAAGAAATATAAACTAGTGGAACGATTGACATAAGACCTTTTACGTCTTGGTCTATATCATCTGTACTAACTTCAGTTGCTGTTCTTAAAGTTGTAACTCCAGTATTTTTTTGATTAATTTCTTTTAAAGTGTCGACTGTAGTTTCGATCGCTTTTAAAACTTGTTTGTCACTAAGTTGTTTGCCACCTTTGTTGCCGAACAATGCTGTTAGACCAAATGCGGCTGCACCACCAACAACCATAACAAGTATAATACTAACTATAATAGTTGCTAATCTTTGTCCTTTTGACATAATTTACCCCCATAATTGTTTGTACTATGATTATAACAACTAAATTATTGCTTGTCAAATAGACTATACCAACACAATAAGGCATAATATATTTATTTTTTATAATTTTGTGGTACTTTTGTGGTTGTTTTAATATCTTTATTTTTTTGTTTGTGGTATAGTATGTTGCGAAAAGGAAAAATATATAATGAAAAGCAACACTGACGAAAAAAACTTAAAAGGTTTTAAAAATCTTTTTTTGTATTTTAAATATTTTAACAGGTACAAAGGCTTGTGTACTGGGTACTTTATATGCTTGTTATTTTCTGGTGTGGTAGGTTTTATTTCTCCACTACTTTTGGGTAAAGTTATATCTTTTGTAACAAGTGGCGAGCAGTTTGACCTAGCTATAAAATATGCCCTACTACTTGCTGGTATTGACCTATTTGGTATATTGATATATATGGCAAGGGTGCCGTTTTTTAAAAAGACCGAAAACTATGTTAAGCGTGATGTAAAGTTAGACATAATCAAAAAGAGCTTCAACATCAACATCGGCGAATATGAAAAACTTGGCAATGGTACTTTTATCACACGTCTTACTAGCGACCTAGATAGTCTTGCGACATCTTTTAAAAACATAAGCGAAACTATAATCAACTTTGTATCAAAGATGGGCTTTATTGTGTATGTGTTTGTACTTGATTATAAAATAGGCTTGTTTTTGGTAGCGTTTATTATTATTAAGTATTTTGTTTATCAAATACGTATACATTATTTTGTACGACTAAAACCACCCGTACTAAGACAAGGCGAAAAGATAAATTCACTTGTAGGTGAATGTGTGCGTGGTATTAAAGATATCAAAACTCTTGGTCTTAGCGGTAGCGTAACAAAACGTATCAATGATATGCAACAAGACTTTATGAAAAAAGACAACAAAGAGTGGTATGTAGGTATAGCGCTTTGTACATTTGCAAACTTTATTGATATTGTGTGCAACTTGTTGTTTATTGTGTTGTGCGTATTCTTGATCACTGGCAACGCACTTGACCTTGCTGTGTTTTATTCTGTTTATATTTACAAAAACAACGTACTTGACTTTACTGTACAACTTGGCAATTTGCAAGCTTACTTTAAAGATATGGAAGTATCTGCTTTTAGAGTATTTCAACTTGCAAACCCAGAAGTGTTCAAAATGGACCAATTTGGCACTAAACAACTAGAAAGATTTAGTGGTAATATTGAGTTTAAAAATGTGTCTTTTAGATATACCGAAGACGAAGGTGTATTAGATAATGTTAGCTTTAAGATATTGCCAAAGACTCACGTAGCGTTTGTTGGTGAGAGTGGTTGTGGCAAAAGCACTATTGTGGCACTTATCTGCAAATTATTTGACCCAACTCAAGGACAAATATTGTTTGACAATGTCGACATAAGCGAACTATCACAAGAATTTGGTAAGCACGTATCTATGGTCAACCAAAGCCCATATTTGTTTAACTTAACAATACGTGAAAATATGCAAATGGTAAAACCAGACGTTACAGACGCAGAAATCTTTAAGGCGCTAAAACTTGCCAATGCGTATGACTTTGTTACGGCTCTACCACAAGGTTTGGATAGTTTCTTGGGAGAAGGTGGCACACGACTTAGCGGTGGACAAAAACAAAGAATATGTATCGCAAGAGCATTATTAAAAAATTCTCGTGTGGTTATTTTTGACGAAGCAACCAGTGCCCTTGACAACATATCACAAGAACTTGTTATGGATTCTGTCGAATTACTAAAGAAAAACAAAACAATCATAACTATTGCGCACAGACTGACAACTATACGTAACTGCGACACAATATTCTTCTTAGACAAAGGCAAGATTGTTGACTTTGGTACACATAGACAACTACTTAGACGTAACAAAAAATATAACGAACTATACAACAAACAAAAGAAAGAAAAACAACCTGTTGTTGTTGAGTTATAAAAAAATAAAAACTCCAAGATTTTTTGGAGTTTTTTTATTTTACTTTTTTGTGACTTTTTTAGTTGTTTTAGGTTTTGTTTTTGCAGTAGTAGTTTTATTTTTCGAGTTAGTTTTTTTAGTTGATTTTGGTTTGTTATCAAGGTTATTTTCTTCTACAGCTACTTGATTGTTATCTTCTACTTTTGCAGATTCAACTTTGTTTTGTTCGGCAGGTTGAAGTGGCTGTTTTTCATTATTTTTTTGCAATGGTTCAAAGCCAACACCGATAGCTTCTTTAACATCTACAGAATACATAAAGGCATCTTTGTCGGCGTTTTTTACGGCACGTTTTAGACCAGCTATTTCTGAACGGCTAAGTAAACACATCAAGATAGCTTTGTTAGTGTGGGTATACATACCTGTTGCGTTGATTTGGGTCATACCACGGTGAACGTGCTTTTCTATTTCTTGATAGACTTCGTCAGGTTTGCTAGTGACGATATAATATGCTCGTGTACCTTTAACACCGTTTATAACAATGTCGCATACATAACCCATAAGTATACAAGCAATAATAGCATACATACCATAATTGATACCATAAGCGATACAACTAGCAATAATCAAAACAGCATCTATTATCATAACTATTTGCCCGATTGTGATTTTTACGTGAGAGTGTTTTAACATACAAGCGATTGTATCTCCGCCGCCAGTAGAGCCACCCACTCTTAGTACCAATCCTGCCCCAAAGCCCATAAGCAAACCACCATAAAGGGCACACAACAACAAGTCACCACCAACACTTAGTTTGATATAGGTACATAGTTGCATACTAAGTGAAAATCCGCCGACACCAGTTGCTGACAATATAATAAACTCTAAACCCATTGTCTTAAAAGCTATTGCAAACAAGATAACGTTCATAACAAGATATATTATAGATGGAGAAAGATTAAAACCAGCGTGTTGGGCTAACAAGTTAGAAATTAGTGATGCTATACCAGAAAACCCTGTAGGGCTGATTTTGTTAGGAGAAAGAAACACACTAAAAGACACACCCATTAAAAATGTGCCAACAAGTATAACTAAAATGTTAAAAATATAATTTTTGATAAGTTGTTTTTTTGTCATAAGTACCATCTCCTAAAATGTAATGCAACTTATCATACACTTTTTTTAAAACCTTTGCAAGTAGTATTTGAAGACTTTTTATAAGTTTTTTTGACAAAGACAAATATAAGATTTTTTGTTGTAATTGACACTATGTTCAATTTAATATATAATAAAAATATAAGGAGAAAATAATCGTGGGAATAATCAAAGGTTTCTTTAAATTTATATGGAATATTATCAAACTTGTCGGCAAATTTTGCTGGGGAGTTGTTAAATTTGTCTTAAAGTTATTCTTAAAACCTGTTGGCTGCATAATTAGTTTGATTATTATTGCAGGCATAGCTGGTTTGTTAATATGGTTATTATAAAGGGTAAACTATGGAGAAAACAAAAAAGAATCCTTGGTGGATTGTACTAAAAATATTTTTGATAATAATAGCTATCTTGGTAGTTTTGTTTGTTGCTGGATATGCGGTTATTAGATTTGCTTTTGGCATAGATGTTTTTGAAGCACTAAAAAAATTAAAAGCTCTTGGCAAACCGCCTGTTATAGAACGAATTATTGATTATGGCATACAAGATAGCGACTTAGACTCAGGCCTTGTACAACTTGACAATGTTGGGTTAAGTTCTATGTACAAAAAAGAAAATGGCAAAGTATCTATCGACCCAACAAAGATAGAAGAACTTGTGACTATGTCAGCCGACCTAAAACTAACTGACAAACAAATCGGCGCCATAGCCAATACTTATCTAAAAACTGTTATCGGCTCTGTTGCTATTGACGACGAGCACGTTATTGACGATATAGAGATAGCTCAGTTTAAGATAAGCGATGTCTCTAACTTGGCTGGCGGATATACTTCTGCTAAAGTCAACGTTGTTGTAAAAATAGGCTTGAAAGATTTGAAAGACGCACTTAACGTCTTCCCACTATCTTTGTTTGTTGGTTATTTGCCACAGACACTATATATCAACTCTACAAACACTATAACTATGACATCTGATATGTTATATACTGTCGAATACGAATCTTTAACAGTAAACAACCTAACAGTTGCAGATACTACATATTTGATCAATTTAATTAACAAATTTATTGATGTTGGTTCTGTTCAAAAGCTTGGTGAAACTATCGGTCAATATGTTGGTGATGTATTGATTGGCAGTGTTGATGCAAAAGACGGTATTGCTTATGCTCTTAAACCAGCAGGTAGCAAGGCTTGTCATTTTGAACACGACGGAACAAACGGATATTTTGTTATCACAATCGCAACAACTTAGAGTTAAGTAAAATACTTAACTCTTTTTTTTGTTATTATACAAAAAACATTACATTGAAAGATTTTTTTAGACCAAGATATAATAAACCTTATTTTTTGGTTTGTTTTTTTTGTTTATTTATGTATAATTATATCAGTAATATACTAACTAATAGTAATTATATTATTTATTCTATTATTAGGAAGAATTGTTTATGATTGAAATAAAGAAGTTAAACAAAATTCATAAAAACTACGGCGGCAATAATGTCCACGCCTTAAAAGACCTTAACTTGTCTTTTGACAAAAGGGGTATCACTGTTATAGCTGGTAACAGCGGTAATGGTAAAAGTACCTTGCTTAGTTTGATAGGCGGTCTTGATACTTTTGACACTGGCAACATTTTTGTCAATGGCGTTGACCTACATAGCCTTAGCGAAAAACAACTAGAAGCATACCGCAGTCGTTTTGTTGGGTTTATCTTTCAAGATGCCAACCTAATCAACAACTTGACCGTTGCGGAGAATATCCGTATGGGTAGAGCTTTTGACGGTGACAAAGTACCTGACGAAAAGATTGAAGAGTTTCTCAAGATTGTCGAGCTAGAAGGTTTTGCTAATCGTATGCCTACAGAATTATCTGGTGGTGAAAGACAACGTGTATCTATCGCAAGAACACTTATCTCAGAACCAGAAATACTATTAGTTGACGAGCCAACAAGTTCTCTTGACCAAAAGAACACTCAACTTGTTTGGCAGATTATAAAAGAATTTTCTAAAGATCACCTTGTTATAGCTATCACCCACCGCAAGACTATTATGGACGAGTTTGCAGACCGTATAGTTACTCTTAAAAAAGGTGAGATAGAAAGCGACGTAAGACTAAAACCAAAACCAAGAAAGAAAAAAGCTGATCAAGAAGAAATAGTAGTACCTTTTGAAAAGAAACTTAAAAAAGGTCACTTGCGTAGCGACTATACTTGGAGTTTTGCAAAGGCATATCTAAAATCAAGAAAGTTGAGTATGTTCTTTGTAACAATGCTATCTTGTTTTTCATTATTGTTCTTTAGTGTGTTCTTTATACTAAACAGCTACAACAACGCCCACGCGCTAGCAGGTGCGGTTGAAAAAGCAGATATACCATATGTTACTTATTATAATGGTTCTACAACCAACCCTATTCGTATCACAACTAGTGACAAAAACGAAATAGAAACTGCATTGTCTAACGAAGACAAATCTTTAGTTGGTGACAACCTACACTATATGACAAGAGTTAACTATTCAGTAAACTTTGGTTCTGGTTTCTTTAGTTCTAACGCAAGAGACTTTGCAATCAATGGTTTTATCGAAACTCACTCTACAGCAACAGTTGCTGTTGGTCAAAACAATGAGTTTGGTCAAAAATTGTTGGCTGGTAGTTATCCAAACCCAGCAAGTGCAGACCTTGCTGACAAAAACAAAGTAGTTATTAGTGATTACTTTGCACAATTATTATTAAAATATGGCGTACACACAACAGATGGTTTGACAAACTTCTTCCCTACTGATGCCAATGATTATAGCCCTTTACTTAACAAAACTATACTTATCGGCAACAATGGTACATTAACTATCAGTGGCGTATACGAAACAGATTATTTAAAATATGTTGATTATAACACACTAAACTACCGTGGTTATAACGAAGACGAATACGAATATAAACTAAACAACATTTACTCAATTATTCACGTTCTACCAACCTACATTGATGGTTATGCAGAACAAAACCCAAATCTAAACAACATCACAGTTTCTTTAATAAAAGGTGCAAAAACCTTGTCTTTCAAAGAAGCAACCCTTGCTAACTTTGCAAAAGAAACTAAGCAAATCTACTTTGTTAATGCACACGTTGACGCAATGCCAACAACAACTGCATTAGAAAGTTCTCAAGTAGCAATATCTCTTGATACTTACAACGCATTAATATCTACCCTTGCAAGAAATCAAGCAGATCCATACCCACAACTTAACCCAGAAGTTTTACAAGCTAAAGGTTATGCTTATCTTGGCATTGAAGAATCTTCTGACAAGGACGCCAACCTAACCTTGCGTATAGCAGACAGCAATGGTGTTAGCTACGAAATAGCTGGTATCTTTATCGACGACAACACCAACACAGATTATGTAAAAGTTGTTATGTCTCCAATAGACTATCAATACCACGCATTGTCTCAAACAATCTTTGGTGCATACAACCTAACAATCAATACTGCTGTCGGCAATGACAATATCGAAAAATCTATCGAAACTTTGCAAGGTATGAATATGACTTTTGTTAGTGCAACATCTGACAAAATCAACAACTTTAGCAACACTATATCAATCGTAAGAAGCGCATTCTTAATCACTAGTATATTTACTGCGATTTATTCTTTGGTATTAATGTATTATTTTATTAGCCAAATGATAAAAGACAGAAAAGCAGATATTGGTATCTTACGTGCTATTGGTGCTGGCAAGTGGGACGTAGCAAAAGTATTTATACTATGTGCAGCTATTATGGCTCTAGCGATATTTGTACTAACTGTTATTTTGACACTAGTTATGTCAGCTGTAGCAAATATTATTGTTGTAGCTAACTTGCCATTGTCAATAAGTGTATTTAGTTCACAAATAACAATGTATATTTATCTTGGTTTGATTTGCTTATTGGTTGTACTATTTGGTACTGCAGTGCCTATCTACAAATACTCTAAGAAAACTCCAAACCAACTTATCAAAACATTCTAATAAATCAAAAAAGGCACTTTATAAAAAAGTGTCTTTTTTTATTGTCAAACAAAACTAATCTAGGTAAAATATTATATATAACTTATGGAGAGTTTTATGTTAAAAATACCCACCACTATCGCACTAATAATCGCAGCAGTATGCGTTATTGTTATACCGACTATTTTGCTACTTGTTATTAAGTCAGACAAAAAAATAAAAATAATAACATATATAGCTATATCGTTGTTTTTTGCAGTGTTGGCTTGTGGGGTCTTGGGCAAGATAAATATCGGCAAAGATGTTGTTAGCGTATCGTTTGATTTTAGCAACTATTGGGCAGATAAAACTATTGACTGGGACTTTAATGTAGACAAAATAGATTTGTTGCTAAATATATTTATGCTAATACCTGTTGGGGCTTTTAGTGTAGTAAGACTAAAAAACAAAAAGTTCAGCATACTTTTTGGTTTTATATTGGGTCTTGTGACGGGCTTTGTTATAGAGAGTTTGCAATATATTTTGCCAGTATACCGCAGTGTACAACTAAGCGATATGATACTAAATGGCGTTAGCGGTTTGATTGGTGCTATATATTTTTATTTGGTATATTTACTTAGACAAAAGATACATAAATAATACAAACAAACCCATACTATCATAAAAAGGTGGTATAGTATGGCACAGACAGTTATGGCAATATTTATGTTATTTAATATGTTAGAAGGATATGTTCAAAATATGAGTATAATTGATAGTTTACCCTTTTGCACCGCAATAGAAGTAACTTATAATAACAAGCCCACTCTCTACAATTATGAAAGTAAAGAGTATAACGATATATTGCATACATTTATGCAAATGTCTCAAGATGGTCACCAGATGCCTGCCCTAGGTGTAGCATTGCACGACGAAACAGTTAGTCAAAAACAACAAGGTATGTTTGTAGAGTTTGTTTTTAGTGGTGTACAAGTATATGACAATATGCCTTTTGAAAGTTTGCTAGTACAAATTGAGCCTGAGTCTCAAGGCTTTAACCTTATACGCAAGACAGACGGCACATATCAAGGTAGATGTTTTTATTACAACCTTAGCGACAATCAAACTATGCAACAGTTGTATGACGTTATCTTAAACATTATCACCCCAAACAACGATTAATCACTATCTATTGTACTTATCACAAACAAAACAATAAAAGTGGCAAAATATTGCCACTTTTTTATTTTTCAACTATATACAAATATGCTATAATACTTGTATCAATATGGAAGTGTAGCTCAGCTGGTCAGAGTACTTGCTTGACATGCAAGGGGTCACAGGTTCAAGTCCTGTCATTTCCACCATATTAATTATAAATATTTTTTTGGAGACACATATGAAAAGAATTGTTTTAACAGGTGCTAGTGACGGACTAGGAAAAGCTTTTGGTAAATTATTTATTTCAATGGGAGGAGAAATTGTTGCACTGTGCAGAACAAAGCCCGACTATAATTGTCACTTTATCAAATGTGATTTATCAAGTGAAAAATCAATGATAAAAGCCTGTGAAACTATCAAAACAAAATATTCTCAATTTGATGCACTTATCAATTGTGCAGGTACCCAATGTATAGAGCCAACAAACAATACCCCTTACGATAAATTAGAAAATGTTATCAAAGTCAACACAATTGCCCCAATGTTTTTAATTAGTCAACTTTTTGATTTAATCAAACAAAATGAAGCTGATATTGTAAATATTGGTTCAACTGTAGGGCTAAAAGCTGGTCCTTTGAATCAAATGGGATACACAACATCTAAGTGGGCCCTTCGTGGCACAAGTGAAAATATAGGAGCAGAACTAAAAAAGACACCTTGTAGAGTTATTCAATTTAATGCTGGTGGTATGTACACAAGATTTATAGAAAAGTATAACGGGCAAAAAATATCTGATGCAGACCCAAAAGATTGGATAGACCCAAATGATATGGCTAAAGTTCTAATGATGACGCTACAAGTTCCAAAAAACATTGAAATAAGTGATATTGTAGTAAATAGAAAAAGAAAAAAATAACCTTTTATACTCACTGAACAATAAAGTTTCAAATTAAAAATATTTACCTGCATTTATATAAGGAGAAAAACTATGCAAGAAATAATACCAAACAATATTTATAGACATTTTAAGGGTGATTATTATTTAGTACAAGATATTGTTATTCACTCTGAAAGCAAAGAGAAGTATGTTTTGTATCGTGCTCTATATGGCGATATGAAAAGTTATATTAGACCATACGATATGTTCGCAAGCGAAGTTGACCACGACAAATATCCTAATGTACAACAAAAATATCGCTTTGAACTACAACACATAGATAGCGTTGCGGGTAGTTTCAAAAAATAGAATATTAAAAAACTATCTTAAGAATAAGATAGTTTTTTTGTTGAATAATTTTTTGTTTATAAAAAAATATGTTAAACTACTACCGTAGGAGATAATATGGATAAGCAAGATTATATCAATATCACTAACACATTATTTACACCACAAGCAAGACAAGTTATGTTAAAACAAATTGACAATTTTTATGCACTTGATGGGGCAAAACTTAAGATGCCTGTATATAAAGTTGGTGATTATGTAAAGTTAAAAAAAGATACTTATATGCATGGCTTCGGCAATGACTTAAAACTATTAGAGATATTTTCTAAGTTTGGCTTGATTAACAAAGACTTTGAACAAGGCGCTGGCACTCGCAAAATAACACACTGTGTGTCTTTGTGGCATATCAAAAAACCAATTTTGCTAAAAGATTATATAGTCAACTACAGCGGTATGACTGTTAGCTATGATGATAAATATGATATAGTACCTTACAAACAATTTGACCAATATATCGAAAAGATACGCAAACACCAATACTGGTCTCTACGGGTAGAAAGCACTATGGAGACTCGCTTTATGCCAAGTTTGGCTAAAGATAGCAACAGATTGCAACTTGCCTTTATCATCAACGGCTATGACAAACAATGTAAAGATATTATGTATCACGATCTGTTAAATGACAAAGTCGACCTTGATATAGTTCTAAACTTTATGCATTTAAAAAACCCTGACCACGCAGAAATGTTTAAACAAAACCGCCAAAACTATGACGACAAACGAATCGGTTATGTAATGTTTGGTATACCTAGATGTATGTTTGAAGGGGTGCTTATTGGTCGCAAATACGAACATAACAAAAGAATTCTTAGTCGAATAAAAACTCTTTTGCCTGATTGTTACATTTGCAATCTAGATGGCAAGGTCATTGTAGAATAACTATCACTATTAATTACTCAAAAATAAAAGAGCCATTTATTTGGCTCTTTTTTTGTTGTCTACTGGTTCTTGCTCGAAGGCACGTGCTAGAGAATTTTCTTCTAACAAAATAGGTTTGTTATGCTTTTTTAGATAGTTTACCCAAGCATTGTATGCTTTTAGGGTGCCTTGATAGTATTGCTTGTTTGGGACAAGTTCTGTTTGTTGTACGTATTTGTTATTGACAAAGATAAAGAACATATAGTTGTACATATCGTCAATAATATCAAAGGTCAACACTTCACGATTGATCATACTAGACAAGGCTTCTATCCATTGGGCGTAGCTAACGATACCCTCATAGTCATCTTCTTCAAAGTTATACTTTTCGGTACATTGTATATTGTCGTCACACTTTAGCATTATTTTTTGAAAAGTTGCATTGTCTGAAAAGGTCTTCCACAACTCCATAGTAAAAGTTGCTTCGTTGATTTCTTTATCGCGTTTGAATTGCAAAAACAATGCAATAGCACCTATAACGGCTGTGCATAGAGTGGCAACTTCTGCAATACGACCGCCGACACCTTCGTTTAAAAACAATGTAGATGCAAAGGCTATTACTATCAAACTAAATGCCACATAAGTTATAACTTTACTTCTTTTCATATTATGCTCCTGATAATTTATAATGATTAATTATAACATATTTAAAATTTTATACCAATCTTACAACATATTAATATAAATTTCTTTATTTGTTTAATTCTGTTTTTAACAGGTTGCAAGTTGATTGGATTTTTGCGAAGTTTTCTGGGGTACGCATATTGTTAATAGCATAATCTTGGATTGGTTTGATATTTTTTAGAACTTTGCCAAACTGTTCTTGCATCCATTGGTGTCTTGGCATAACCCACATATGAAAGTGCACGTTAGGTTTTTCTTCTAATATAAGGTTAAAATCGTTGCAAATATCATTATCTGTTAAGATATCAGTTATTTTGATGGCTAGAGAAATTAGTTCTGTTCTTTCTTCATCGTTTAGTTGATTTAGCTTTTCTACGTGTCTAATAGAACTTATTATAATAAAACCTTCTATTGGCAGTTCTAAATCTTGTGTCACACAAAAGTTTTTGCTTTTGTATAATATCCCGCCAAAAGGTTTTATGTTGCCAGATATTATCTCACACCCAAGACAACCATTAAGCGGTTGTGAGTTTCCTGTCAAATCTACAACACTATCTATAATACTCATAATTATATATCCCCTTTTTATACCTTTATTGTAACACAAATGTATGGCATTTGGATAGAAATTAAATATGATTTTTAGTTAAGACCCAAAACTTTTGTTGTGCGTTGTAAAGTTTGACTAGCTGTAGGACGTGCTCTATCTGCCCCGTCTTTTAGCAAAGTATCAAGGTATTGTTGATTGTTATATTTGTGATAGTTTGTTTGTATTTGTTGCAATAGTTGCGCAACGACTTCGGCGACTTCTTTTTTAAACTCACCATAACCTTTGCCTTGGTATCTATTTTCGATACTATCAAAAGTTTCGCCGGTGATTTTTGACAAGATGCTCATAAGGTTAGATATGCCTGGCTGGTTTTCTTCGTCAAAGTGTACTTGGTTTAGGCTATCGGTTTTGGCAGACATAATTTTCTTTTTTGCTTTAGCTATATCGTCCATCAAAAATATTGTGCCTTTGTTGTCGCCGTTGTCAGATTTGTTCATTTTTTCTAGAGGGTTTTGCAAGTTAAGTATTTTGTTGCCGACAGGTGCTACATACACATCTGGCATACTAAACACTTCGCCGTATCTTTTGTTAAATCTCTCTGCCAAGTCTCTTGTCAATTCTACGTGTTGTTGTTGGTCTTTGCCTACGGGTACGATAGCGGTATTATATAACAATATATCTGCTACCATAAGTGTAGGATATACAAATAGTCCCGTGTCTACACCTTCTTTGCCTGATTGTTGAGATTTTAGTTTGTACTGGGTCATACGGTTTAACTCGCCCATTTTTGTTTGAAACGTCATAATAAAACCTAAAGTGCCGTGCTCTAAGACATCACTTTGTTTAAACACTATAGTTTTTGTAGGGTCAACACCACATGCTAGATACATAGCTACACAATCATAAACAGATTGTTTTAAAAATTGTGGGTCTTTGGGGCTAGTGATAGCGTGTAAATCAGCTATAAAGATATAGCTAGTATAAAGATCTTGTCTATCGACAAAGTTTTTTATTGCCCCTAAATAATTGCCTAAGGTTAGATTGCCACTTGGTCTAACACCTGTTAACATAACTTTTTTCATAATTTTTCTCCTAAAATAAAAATACCCGTTGATAGTTTTATACTCAAAACATACCAACGGGTAAAGATAGATAATATATTTTTCTTTATGCCTATCTAATATGTTTTGCATGACGTCGATAAAAAGCCTTTGCAAAACATACCTTGCAAACGCTTAATTTACCATAGCCACCATGCAAATAGATTAAACATAAATTATCGATATATCTCCTTTGTTTTATTATATGTATATTGTAAGGCAGGTTTTAACTATTGTCAATAGTTTAAGTCAAATAAAAATTTATTTTTGTCAAT
>JAZUPV010000044.1:0-14245 GCA_045605365.1 Clostridia bacterium | reverse complement strand
CTCTCTACCTTCCATAGGTACACGATAAACCATAGTATCTTTAGAGTTGTCTGCCCATTCGATTACTTTTAATAATAGTGCCATTATATTTTCCCCTTATAAAAATTATCTTAAAATGATTGAGTGACTAACAGAAGTTATTTCGCTATTGTCTGACAATACGATTTGTTGATTGTGAGCATATTCTCTAACGTAATTGTCAACTCTGATGTTAAACTTGTCAGTACTTTCGTCGCTGGTCAAAATAAGATATTTGCCAGGCTTTAAGTCTAAGTTTTTACCTACTTTGTAAGTAACACCTGCTTGTAGCAAATAGTCGCCTTTTACAAAACTAACTTTCGCATCGCCTTCCGCATCAACAGTGTCTGTTTCGAAAGTGTAACGAGCATCTTTAGTTTCTACAAGGTTCTTTTCGCTACGAGTTTTTTGTCTTTTGAACGCTACGACTAAAGTTATAATCAATACGATTACTAAAACTCCGCCTGCGATCGCAAAATACATCCAATCTTTCATAATAGTTTTCCCCTTTTATTATTTATATATTAACACAGTTTAATTTTATTTACAACTAAACAAAAACAAAAAAGTTGATTATTAGTTTGTTTTTTAACAAAAAATAACCAACATTGGCTCGATTGTTGGTTATTTGTGGTGTTTTATTGGACTTTTGGTGTGGTTGCGTAATAATATGGGTCGCTAGACATATGTCTACTTGTGTAGTCAATGCCTGCAACTTCACGGTATACGCCTTCGTATTTTGATAGTTCTGGAGATAGGTTTTCGCTATGTACAGTGATAACTTCTTTGCTGCCTTGTTCGGTTAGGTCGTCCCAAGTTTTTGCAACGTGTTGACGTACAGACATAGGCATACGGCCACGAGTTTGCATAACGTGTTCGTCTTCTTGAGCACTAATCATAACGTTCATTTCTGTATAGCATAGTTGTTGACCAATGATAACTTGTTGAGCGTCTTCTCTCTCTACTCTAACTGTCACTGAGCAAGGTTGACCTTTTCTGCAACCAAAAAAGTTTTTGTAATCTTCGTGATTGCTAACTAGTACTAGGTCGCACACATCATAGTTGATGCTACCATCCTTTTGTCTAACAGAAAGTATATCTAATACTTCACAATTAAAAACTGTTTTTACAATGTTCATATTTATATCCCCTTCTTATGTTATCAGTATAACATCTAACAAAGCTTTTTTCAAGATGGTATTTTTGTATTTTTTTAACAAAAAAGCCTTGCCAAGTGACAAGGTTTTTTATATTAATTTTCTACAACTTCGGCGTGTTTGTTAGTAAACTGGCTATTGTACAATTCTGCATAAAAACCATTTTGTTTAAGAAGTTGTTTGTGGGTGCCTTTTTCGATAATGTTGCCGTCTTTCATAACAAGGATAAGGTCGGCGTTTTTGATAGTAGAAAGGCGATGAGCTATAACAAAACTTGTACGACCTTCGGCTAGTTTATCCATAGCTTTTTGGATAAGTTCTTCTGTACGAGTGTCGACAGAACTGGTTGCTTCGTCTAAGATAAGCATTGGGCTATTGTTGACCATAACACGAGCTATAGTCAATAGTTGTTTTTGACCTTGACTTATGTTAGCTTTTTCGTCAATGACCATATCATAACCACCAGGTAATGACCTAATAAAGTGGTCAATGTGGGCAAAGCAACAAGCGTTTTCTACTTGTTCGTTAGTTAGACCTTTTGTGCCGTAGGCGATATTTTCTCTAATAGTACCTTCAAACAACCAAGTATCTTGCAATACCATACCAAACAAACTGCGGACTTCTTCTCTAGACATATCTTGGGTAGACACACCATCTATCAAAATATCTCCGCTGTTGATTTCGTAGAAGCGCATAAGCAGATTTACCATAGTTGTTTTGCCGGCGCCGGTAGGTCCTACGATAGCTACTTTTTGACCGGCTTTTATCTTAGCACTAAAGTCGTGTATGATAGTTTTGTCTGGGTTGTAACCAAAAGAAACATTTTTAAACTCAACGTCACCTTTGACAGTTTTTAGTTTTTTAGGTTTGTTTTCTACTGATTGTTCTGGCTCTTCTAAAAATTCGAAGATACGTTCACTAGCCGCTGCGGTTGATTGCAATGTGCTAGAGATGTTGGCAACGTTGCTTATTTGGTTGTTAAAAATACGCATATAGTTGATAAATGCTACGATAGTTACTGCAAAGACTGGATTGTTGTTTTTGATAGCAATATAAGCACCTACTATACATACAGCAACATAAGTTAAGTTGCCGACAAAGTTCATAATAGGGTGCATAAGACCACTAAGCAATTGTGCTCTAAAACCTGATTGAAATAACTTTTTGTTAGTTTTGTCAAAGTTGTCTTGAGCTTTTTGTTCTCCGCTAAAAACTTTGACTACGTTGTGAGCAGAATAGATTTCTTCTATTTGACCGTTGATGTCACCTAGCTCTCTTTGCTGTCTTACAAAATATCTTTGAGACAACTTGACAATAAGCATAATAAGTCCAAAAGATATTGGCATTGTACCAAGCATAACAAGGGTTAAAAGTGGACTGTTGACCAACATCATAATTATCGCACCGATAATCATAGTTGCGCTAGAGATAATAGAACTGATACTATTTGACAAACTATGACCTAATGTATCTACGTCGTTGGTTATACGGCTTAATGTGTCACCAAAAGAATTGTTGTCAAAATATTTAAGTGGTAGTCTATTGATTTTGCAACTAAGGTCGCTACGATATTTTTGAGTGACTTTGGCTGCTACCTTTGCCATTATAAAGCCTTGTACAAAGTTAAGTATGGCACTAGTTACATACATACAGATAAGTATTATCGCAAAGTATGTAACTCTACCCATATCGATACTGATACCTTGGTTAAAGGCAGTTACGATAACTTGACCTAGTTGTTTGATAACATCAGGGGCAACTATATTAAAAGTTGTACTAGCTACTGCAAAAGCAAGAACTATAATAATAGGTATATAATAACCTTTAAGTGAAGTAATAAGAGACTTCATACTCTTTTTAAAGTTTTTTGGTTTGTCGGTGGTCATACGCATACCTCTGCCTGGACCACCTTGTTTTGTTTGAGGAGTTGGTTTTTGTTGTGCCATTATGCTAGCTCCTCCTTTGATAATTGTGATAGGGCGATTTCTTTGTAGACCTTGCAAGACTTCATAAGTTCTTGGTGAGTGCCTACGCCAACCATACGACCTTGGTCTAATACGATAATTTTGTCTGCGTCTAAGATAGTACCTACACGTTGGGCTACTATAACCTTGGTAGCGTCTTTGGTGTATTTAGTTAGAGCTTTTCTTAAAGCTTTGTCTGTTTTGTAGTCTAACGCAGAAAAGCTATCATCAAAAACATATATTTCTGGGCTTTTTGCAATAGCACGGGCTATACACAATCTTTGTCTTTGTCCACCAGAAACGTTTGTGCCACCTTGGGCTATTTCGTAGTTTAGTCCGCCGTCTAGTTTTTCTACAAAGTTGGCTTGTGCCACTTGAAGACTTTCTTTGACTTTGTTAAGTGAAATATTAGGTGCACCATACTTAACATTTTCTTCTACTGTACCACTAAACAATATGCCCTTTTGTGGTACAAAACCAAGTTTAGAATTAAGGGCTTCTTTGGTATAATCTTTGACATTGACGTCATCTATCAATATCTCACCAAAAGAAGCATCAAAAAATCTTGGTATTAAGTTAACCAAAGTCGACTTGCCGCTACCGGTAGAGCCTATAAAGGCTATAGTCTCACCTTTGTTAACTGTAAAGTTGATATTTTCTAAGACATTCATCTCGGCATCTGGGTATCTAAAAGAAACGTTCTTAAATTCTAACTTACCCTTAACCTTGGTCTTGCCATCAAAAGAACCTTCTTTGATTTTACTTTCTTGTTTTAATACTTCACGTATTCTTCTTAAACTTACAAGGCCTCTTGGCAACAACATAATAACTGCCGATAAGAACATAAAACTCATAAGTATATGCATACCATATTGTTGAAACTCAACCAAGTCAGCATACACAAGAGAACCAGAGTTGATAAGTGCCGCACCCAACCAATATATAGCTAGAGCAAGACCGTTAGAAATAATATTCATACCAGGACCCATAAGGCTCATAACTCTACCTGTAAAGGTATGGATTTTTGTGATATCTTCGTTTTCTTTATCAAACTTGGCTTCTTGTTGTTTTTCTGTATTATAAGCACGTATTACTCTAAGACCTGTTAAGTTTTCTCTAGCGACTAGGTTGATACGGTCTGTTTTCTTTTGAATTTTGTTAAAAGCTGGTACCACTGCAAAGAACAATAGACCAAACATAACAAACATAGTAACAACCGCTATAACTGTCGCCCAGGTAAGTTCTATACTACTGTTAACTATTTTTACTATAGAAAAAATCGCCATTGTTGGTGCCATAATAGCCATACGCAAACACATCTGCAAAGTCATCTGTACTTGGCTTACGTCATTGGTGCTACGAGTGATAAGGCTCGGTATAGAAAACTTGTTGATTTCTTCTTGAGAAAAACTATTAACCTTGCGAAAGATATTGGCTCTAAGTCTTTGAGCAAACTTAGAAGATAGTATTGCTGCCGCCCCGCTAGAGACAATAATGCAACTCATAATAAGCGCAGCCACAAGCAACATTTTGCGACCTGTACTCCATATAGAAGCAAGTGGTTGAGAATATTGAACTTTGCCTATAAGTTCTGCCATAAGTTCTATAAGCTCCATCTCTAAGTAGACTTGCGCCACTATCAACGCCACTATACCAACGATAACTATATAGTGATACCAGCTAAAGTTAGGCATAGGCTTGTTGTGAGATACTGATTTTTGTTTTTTCATTATTTATCCTCCTTATTATAATTGTTAAGATTGACTATCATCTTATCTAATAAGACAAAAAAATGTTGCCTTTCTTCTTTAGAAAAGTTTTCAAACAATATGCTGTCCATTAGATATGACAACTGTTCGTCAATATATTTTTGTGTTTGTATGCCGCTAGGAGTTAGTTGATAAGATTTTTTTCTATTGTCTTTTTCGTCGACTTGTTCTATTATAAGTCTTTTATCTTTTAACTCTTGCAAAACTCGTGACACTTGTGCTTTGTCGCAACCGATTATAGTAGATATATCTTTTTGCGATGGCGAGCACGGGTCAGACAAAAACTTTAGCACAACTACTTGACTATGGGTTAGATTAAAATCTTTGCTCTTACTATTTACAAAAGACGCACAGATGTTTTTTATCTTGTTAACATTTACGCCAAATGTATAGTTTTTCATACATACTCCTTTTGTTCAATATACTTGGCTATGTTACAAAAAATGGTTGACATTGTCAACTATTTTTTAGATAAAATATTATATGAAGTTAACCACAAAAAATTGCCAACTTAAACTTTGTTTTAAACCACAAAAAATTAGTTGATAACAAATAGAATTTTTTATTATAATAACCCTAGGAGAATATTATGGATAACAAACCTTTTGTACTAAACAACAATGTCGTTGTGCCTTATGTAGGATATGGCACTTGGCAAATAACAGAACCTGATATGGTAGTAGGCAGCGTGCTTTATGCATTAAAAAATGGCTACAGACATATCGACACCGCACAAATCTACAACAACCAAAAATACATTGGCGAAGCCATCAAACAAAGTGGCATAGACCGTAAAGATATTTTTATCACAAGCAAGGTGTGGAACTCTTGTCGTGGGTATGAAAAAACCTTACAAGCATTTGAAGAAACATTGCAAGAACTTGGCACAGACTATCTTGACCTGTACCTAATACACTGGCCATACAATGATAAGTCAAGCCGCAACCCAGACCAAGACAACCTTGACACTTGGCGTGCACTTGAGCACTTGTATAAAACTGGCAAAGTAAGAGCCATTGGTCTTAGCAACTTTAACATAAGACAAGTCAACAACATCTTGCTAAATTGCGAAATCGCCCCTATGGTAAACCAAGTAGAAATTCACCCTGGTCATTATCAAAAAGACCTTGTTGAGTTTTGCCAAGCCAACGGTATTTTGGTACAAGCTTGGAGCCCGCTTGGCTCTGGTAGTTTGCTAAACAACCCTACCCTAAATACCATTGCAGACAAGTACGACGTAAGCGTAGCTAAACTATGTCTAAACTGGATATACTCAAAAAATATCCAACCACTACCAAAGTCAACCACAAAAGAAAACATTGTAAAAAACCTTACCTTTTACGATTTTGATTTAGACCAACAAGATATCGACATTATTGATGATATGTTACCTGCTGGTTTTTCTGGTTTAAATCCTGAAGAAGTTGATTTTTAAAAACAAATATATAAACAAAAAAAGAGATAAATAGTTATCTCTTTTTATTTTTACAAAAACACGACCATAGGGTCGGGTAATTAAAATATTTTTTAATTTTAAAAATTATTTTGTCAAAATTATATTTTTTTATAAAAACACCAAAAAACCGCTAAAAACCAATCGTTCGGAACCCTTTTGACTTATAAGTCGGCGCCATATATCTTAACACAAAATCCCCTAAATATCTAGCCTATAGCCCAAACCCATTGGTCGAAAGCCTATTTTTGTCACGACTACACGTTCAAAAGCAAAAAATCACCCTTTTTGGGGTGATTTTATAAAAAAATATTTACATTTTATATGTCGGTTGTTTTAAAAAAATTAGTTTAATTTTAAAAAACCCTATCAACTTTTGGCACTTGATATTGTTATAAAAATTATTTTTTCTTAACAGGCTTTTTGTTAGGGTTGTGACTATTTTGCTTACAACCACAACAACCTGCTATAGTTACGCACTCGTCCATACTGACACAACCGCAATCACACTTTTTTGTACGGGCGATTTTTGTATTGTCACAAGTTCTTTCTTGCAAGATTTCGATAGGGTGTGGTTCTACTTCTACCCTATAGTCTTTGTCAAAGCGCTCGATATATTCTTCTATCACTTGGTGACTAGCTACATCACCAAGGTCGTTATTTACTATCTTTTGATAAGCAAAAAATTCAGCCTTGTCGTCCATATCAATAATGTTTTTGTAATCTTCTCTAAAAGCAGTTATGGTGATAGACGCTTTGATAACGTCTCTAATATAATCTATATTTTCACCAAAGCGCAATGGTTCTGGGAAAGAGCCGTCACTGTTAAGAACTTGTTGGTAAGTTTTGTGTTCGTACTTTTCGACTAGCTCAGCTACTTTATGCAAGTGTGATATTTCGTGTTGAAGATGTTCGTGCCAAATCTTTTTTACATTAGGGTCAGTTTCGTCTTCATAGCAAGAATAGTATAGGTAGCACTCAACGTATTCGTGCATTAACCAATTTTCTAACCAAGTGCAGTTAGGGTCTATCAAACTACCATATTGACTAACGTGTTGTTCTTCTATCATAGCGATTTCTGAATATAGTCTTCTACCCAATGGGTGTGGATAGGTGTTGCCGATATTCATATAAAAGTTCATTGTTTGTTGTTCGGCTGCGGTTATTATATGAGTTGTTAGTTTAGTAAAAGGGTCGGCAGTTTTGCTATTGATAAAATGCTTGATGTCGTCATAAGGATAACGATGCTCGGCTATAGTAGGTCTGCCGATAGTTACTTCGGTATAGTCTCCTACTAGGTCTTTGCTTTCTATATCAAAATCCATCTTTAGCAAATTGCTAAATCTATATAGATGGTCAAAGTCTTCTAACAAGGCAAAGTCAAGTGCCTTTTTTACATTAGGGTCAGTTGCACGACGTGCAAGCATCGCCGTTAGGTCTACTGCTAGTTGTTCATAACCGATAGTTGTCTCTAAGATATTTTCGTCGCACGGTTTAAGTGCTGCGATACGCTTTTGTTGTTGTTGCTCGTTTCGTCTAATAATGGCAAGTTCTTTTCTAAGTTCTGGGTCGTCACAATGTCGCATAAATTGATGCATAAACCAGCACGCTTCAAACTCAGTGCCATTCATCAAGATTATTCTTGTTTTTGTATATGGGCTGGTTTTTGTTTTCGCGTAAGGTTTTGGGTTAAGGCTAGCCCAGTCTCCTAGGCAGCTCTCAATCTTTGTGGGTTTTTCTTTAAACGGATTAAACATATATATACTCCTTTTTGTTTAACTTTATTTATTATTTTCTTTTTAATAAATAAATATACCTATCTAAAAACAAACAAAAGAAGTTTTTTTGTATAGTTTTGGTTAAGTTACAAATAATACTTAGAGAAGGAGCTATCTAACGTGGACGAAGTAGGCAAAGCAACGGGATTTTTTCTTTTTAGAAATTTTTTAAACAAATACCGAGAAATACGTGGCGATGAGCAACAACGTATCCAGTGCAAACGATACGGCAACTTATCGATGATACTCTCTATAATTTCGCTAGTAGTGTCGGTTGGGTTTATTTTAATATTTGGCATAAGTGCCTTTGGCGAGTTTGGGCTAAGCGGCTTTGGGTCGGTGTTGTCAACTATATTATCTATAGTAGCGGGTATTATCTTGCCACTGGGTCTTGGCATATATTCTATGATATTTGCCATTATGCAGATACGCCTTAACCACAAAGCTATAGGCGTTATCGCTATGATAGTGTCTGTTGTAGCTGTACTTGCGGCGCTATCTTTAGTAATAATTCTTATTGTATAACCCTAGACTATTCATACTATGATGAGTTTAGATAATATGTGACAACGAGTTACAAAATTACGTTTATTCTAAACAAAACAACATATTGGTAGATTAATATCGGCAAAGCTAACTTTATACAACAAAAAAAAAGACTGCTAAATATAGCAATCTTTTTTTATTTATTATTCTTGAACTTCAACTTCTGTTTGGGTTTCTTGTTCTTGCTTTGCAAGTTTTGCTTCTTTCTTGCGGTCATAAACTCTCATAATTAGCTTTGCGATTTCGCAAACTGGGATAATAAGTAGAACCAAACCAACAACAATCAACCATTGAACAAATGTTAATGTTGTTACGTGGAAGGCTGTCTCTAAGAAAGGAACAAGAGAAATTAACAATACAAGTAATACACCTACGCCAAAAGCAAGCCATACAAGTTTATTTTTTAGTGGGTTTGATTTTACAATAGATGCGTTGGTGCGTACGTTAAACATATGAGCAAGTTGTACTAGGTTAAGTACTAAGAAAGCCATAGTTGCTGCTACTTCTGTATTTTTGAAACCATAAATACCAATAAGGTATGCTGAGATAACTAATACAGATTGTGTGATACCTTGGTAGATAATGCTGATACCAGTTTTGCCACCGATGATACTATCAGTCATCTTGCGTGGTGGGTGGTTCATAACGTCTTTTTCTGCAGGTTCTACACCAAGGGCTATCGCAGGTAAAGAGTCACTAATCAAGTTGATAAACAAGATTTGTACTGGTAATAAGAAACTATACGTTGGGAAAAGCAATGTCAAAACAAATATTGACAATACTTCGGCTATGTTGCAGCCTAACAAGAATTGTATAGTCTTTTGAATGTTGCCAAATATTTTACGACCTTCTTCAACAGCAACTACTATTGTTGCAAAGTTGTCGTCGGTAAGAACCATATCTGATACTTCTTTTGTTACTTCTGTACCAGTGATACCCATACCTATACCAATGTTGGCATTTTTGATACTAGGGGCATCATTTACACCGTCACCAGTCATAGCAACTACTTTGCCGTTGGCTTTTAGTGCTTTTACTATTCTTACTTTATGTTCTGGACTAACACGAGTAAATACTCTGTATTTGTTGATTTCGCTAACAAGTTGTTCGTCAGTGAAGTTGTCTAGATATGCACCTTCGATAACTTGTTTTTTGTTATCAATCATACCTAGTTCTTTTGCTATAGCATAAGCGGTATCTTTGTGGTCGCCAGTTATCATAACGGCTCTCATACCTGCTTGTTTGCATTTTTTCAATGCTTCGGCAACTTCGTCACGTGGTGGATCAATCATACCAGTAAGACCAATAAAGGTTAAGCCTTTTTCTTTGATCTTGTCTGATTTTATTTTACCGTTTTCTTCTACGCTTGGTCCGTCGCTCATAGCATAACCTAATACTCTAAGAGCTTTTGCACACAAGTCTTCGTTGTTTTTCATAATGGCTTGTTTGTCGGCTTCGGTTATTTTACGACGTTTGCCATTTTCGTAGATATATGTACATTGTTTTAGTAGTTCGTCTACGGCACCTTTTGTCCATACTGTTACTTTGTCATCTTCGATATTGGCAGTAGACATAAGTTTACGTACAGAGTCAAATGGTATTTCGCCAAGACGTTTAAATTTCTTTTCTAGAGAAGCTTTTTTGTATTTATACCCTTCTGCATATTCGATAAGAGCTGTTTCGGTTGGGTCGCCGATATATCCGCCGTCTTGTTTTGATGCATCGTTGCATAATGTCATACATTTTAACAATGCAACGGCTACCGGATCTTTTTCGTCTAATTCTGTAGCAGAATAGATATTTTTGTTATAAGCAACTGATCTAACAGTCATTTTGTTTTGAGTAATAGTACCTGTCTTGTCTGAACAGATAACTTCGCAACAGCCTAAAGTTTCTACTGCGTGAAGTCTACGTATGATAACGTTCTTTTTTGCAAGACGAGTAACACCTATAGAAAGAATAATTGTTACTACTGCTGACAGACTCTCAGGTATTGCCGCAACTGCTATTGCAACTGCAGTAAGAAAGGCATCAAGAACACCGTTTTTCGAAACGAAGATATTTACTAAGAAAATAACTACTGCTATAGCTAATACTAAAACAGTGATGATTTTGCCTAGTTTGTCTAGGTTGTGTTCTAGTGGGGTTTTGTCTTGTTTTGTTTGAGCTAACATAGAAGCAATCTTGCCTATTTCGGCATTTTGTCCGGTTGCTACTACTACACCTACACCACGACCATAAGCTACTGTACTAGAACTAAAGCACATATTTTTGCGGTCGCCGATAGGGGTTTTGTCTTTGAGTACTATACCTGCTTGTTTTTCGCTAGGTACACTCTCACCAGTAAGTGAAGCTTCTTCACATTTTAAACTTGCACTCTCGATAAGCAACATATCTGCTGGTACTACATCACCGGCTTCTAATATTACTACATCACCTACTACAAGTTCGGTTGTTTTGATTCTTATTTGTTTGCCATCACGCATAACCTTGGCATAAGGTTGTGACATCTTTTTTAAAGATTCGAGTGCGTTTTCGGCTTTGGCTTCTTGCACCGTACCTAATGTTGCATTAAGTAGTACTATCGCAAATATTATACAAGCGTCGATAAGCTCTTCGTGAGTATTTTCTATAAGAGCAACTACTAGTGATATAACTGCAGCTACCATAAGTATAATAACCATTATATCAGTAAACTGTCTAAAGAACTTAACAATGATACTTGTCTTTTTTGCTTCTTTAAGTTTGTTTTCTCCATCACGCTCTAGGCGAGATTGAGCTTCTTGACTTGTGAGACCCTTGCTAGAAGTTTGCAACTCTTTGTAGGTATCTTCAAGGCTTTTGTTATAAAAAGTTTTCATTTTTTTCTCCTACATTTTGTCTATAGCTGATATATTTAATAAATTTAAGCCGTTGTTTAAAACAATCTTGGTAGCTTTTGCCATAGCAAGTCTTGTATAATATACGCTACCATCTTGATTGATGATACGGCTGTTATTGTAAAACTTGTTAAATTCTTTGCAAATGTCGATAAGAAGTCTGCTGATATAGCAAGGCTCGTTGTCTTGACAAGCATTAAGCACTGTCTCTGGGAAAGAATTAAGAAGTTTTGCAAGTTCGCTACATTCTGTAGTGTTAACTTGAGAATAATCAAAATCAACTTTTAAAATATCCGCAAGGTCTTTTACTTGAGATTTTTGTAAAATGCTAGAACATCTTGCGTGAGTATATTGAATATATGGGCTAGTTTCTCCATCGAAGTTAAGTGCATTGTCAAGGTCAAAGACAACGTCTTTGGTCTTTTCGTACTTAAGTGCACTAAACACCACAGCACCTATACCTATCTCTTGGGCTGTTTTGCCAGCGTCATCACTGATTGTGCCACGCTCTTGCATAACTGTTTGGGCTTTTGTGATGGCTGTTTTGAAGATATCTTTTAGTATAGCTTGTTTACCACGACGGCTAGCAATTTTGCCATCTGGCAAACTTAGTCTACCATAATAGACGTGTTGCAAATTGCTTGCATAAGGTCTACCCAACAATTCTAAAACTTTGAAGAATTGTGCAAAGTGTTGACGTTGAGAAACGTCTGTAACGTACAAACTCTTGTCAAAGTTGTAGTTGATATATCTATCATCTGCAGCAGCAAGGTCACGTGTTGCATACAAACTTGTGCCGTCGCTCTTTTTGATAAGGCATACACCAAGGTTATGTTTGTCTAAGTCAACTATCTTAGCCCCTTGGCTATCTTGCAACAAGCCCTTTTCGGCAAGTTCGTTGACGATAGGGTCCATTTTGTCATTGTAATAACTCTCGCCACGCCAAGAATCAAACTTGATGTTTAACAAAGCATAAATCTTTTCGGTTTCTTCTATGGCAAGTTTAATAAACATATTATATATTTTGGTTGCTTCTGGTTCTTTGTCTTCTATTCTTTTAAACCAGTCACGTGCAAGGTCGTTAAGGCTATCATTATTTTCTGCTTCTGCACAAAATTTGATATACAAATCTTGTATAGCGTCTACGCCTCTGTCTAACACGTCTTGTTCGTTGCCCCACAATTTGTACGCAGCAATCATCTTGCCAAATGGTGTACCGTAGTCACCAATATAGTTGATGCCTACTGTTTTGTAACCTAAAAATTTGTAAATACGTTTCAAGCTCTCGCCGATGGTTGTGGTACTAAGGTGACCAATATGCATATACTTGGCAAGGTTAACTGAAGAATAATCTATACATACAGTTTTGCCTTTGCCTATGGTATCGCTACCATATTTTTTGTCTCCAACCAAAACTTCGTTAAGAACATTAAAAATTAACTTTTGTTTGTTGATAAAAAAGTTTAGGTATCCGCCCATAACTTCGACACGTTCTACAAAGCCATTTTTCTTGACCTTTTCGGCAAGTTCTTGGGCGATTAAGTTAGGTGATTTTTTTAGTTGTTTAGCAAAAGCAAAACAAGGTAGGCAGTAGTCACCCATCTGTACTGATGGCGGAGACATAAGCATACTTTGTTCTAGTGCCAAATCTTCAAAATCACAATCGTTGATAATAAGTTGTTTTATATCCATTGTCATTTTTTTGATACGCAGCAAGGCGTATTTTTCTCCATACGACTATTTTATCATAGGTTAAAAAATAAACAAAATAAAAAGTGACAAAAACATATATTAAATATTAACAAATAACAATATTATAGACAAAATCACTAGATAAATCGAAAACCAATAAAACTGCGCCTTGGCGATGATTTTTAACATAAACTTGATTGCAATTAGCCCAAACAAAAAGGCAAACACAAAACCAACAATCAGTGGTAGTACGCCTATAGACAAACTTGTCGAAGTTAGCTCAAACAACTCAAAAACAAGCGACGCTACTATCACAGGTATACTCATAAGAAAAGAAAAGTCAGCTACCTTGCTTTTGTCGCAGCCATAAACAACACCACTTGTTATGGTACTGCCCGAACGTGAAACCCCCGGCACCATTGCAAGTCCTTGAAAGACACCCATCACAAGGGCGGCTTTGTAATCAAAAGGTTTGTTGATAGATTTTTTTGACATAACAAAATTGGCTATAACTAATATAATCGCCGTAACCAAAAAACCAATTACAAGATAATCTCCACTAAAAGAATCTTGTATGAAACTTTTGAACAACAAAAATATAACAACCGTAGGCACAGTAGCAAGAGCCAAGTACCCTACGTCTTTTTGAAAAGGTTTTTTTAGATACCCCCATAGTCGTTTGCGATAGTATAACACTACTGCTAATAAGGTACCTAAGTGCAATACTACGTTTAAAAATATCAAATCGGTCTTGATACCAAACAACCTTTCTATCAAAACAAGATGTCCGCTAGACGATACAGGCAAAAACTCCGTTAGCCCCTGCACTATCCCTAATATCACTGCTACCAATATGCTCAAGACTTCTTTTATCTCCTTATAAACAACTATTATAAATAAACAACACAAAATCTTTTTGCAACTAATTATAATTTGTTGTATAATACCTATGTTATTAAAATTATTTTTGATATATACATAGGTATATA
>JAZUPV010000043.1:0-24898 GCA_045605365.1 Clostridia bacterium | reverse complement strand
TTATTTACAATCCTATTGTAACTTATATCGGATGATATGTCAACCCAAAAAGAATAATAAATCATCCTATATTATTTTGTCGAATAATGTAATATTAAAATGAAAAATAAACAAACTAAAGGTAATCAAATATGAAAACATTAAACGATGTGGTTGTCGAGCAGTTAATTAAATATATGTCTAAAAATAACCTTACTCAATACAAGTTGGCTCAAATAAGTGGAGTCCCTTTCCCAACAATTAAAAGTATAATGCAACGTCGCACAAAGGGAATTTCTTTAAAGACGATTATTTTAATAGCTGATGGGTTAAATATATCCCCTGCGGAATTTCTTAATGATGAAAAATTTCTTGCAAAAAACTTAGACTTAGATAATTAAAAAAACACCTCCCTAGAATAGTAGGTGTTTTTTTATCTATTCAAACATCAAGTCTATATAACCAAGTAGTATCATACCTTGCTCTAATCTACCTAGGGCGATAGGCAGGTCTTTTTCGCTACTAGCTAGGGTACAAAGTTCGTCATTGTCGCTAAAAAACAACTTAAACTTTTTTAAAACTCTTAGTTTGTATTGTTGCAAGTCTTGGTCAGCGTTTAGGTCAAAATCTTTTTTTAATAGTCTATCATAAGTAACACCAAGGTCGTTTAGAACTATATCGCCGTCTTGCTCAATCAACCCTATCGCAAAACTCTCTTTGCTACCATCTTGATAAACCATATTGTCGTTGATTAGGACACTATTTTCATATTCTCTAATTGCTACAGCATCGTTAAAAGCTTGTTGTAATTTTGTAATATTCATTATTTATCTTCTCCTTGAGATGGATTGTCTTGTTGGGAGTTATCTTTGGTTGTAGTTGGTTGTTTTGCAGGGTCTAAGATAGCAGGTTCTGGGTCGACTACATATGGTACTTTTACTACCAAGTCACGTACGGCTCTTACTTCTCCAGCCAAATCTTGTGAAAATTGATAATCATATATAGATGGCAAACCATCTACTGTTGGAGTAGTAGCTGGTTGTGGCCGAACAGGACGTTGTTCTTCTACTTGGTGATATTGTTGACTATAGCAAGGACAGAACTTTCTGCCAAGTTTTTTGATAGATTTTTCTTTGGCGATTTCTTTTTCTGGGATTTGGTCTTGATAGATGTTGAGAGTTTTTTCAAAGTCTTGAAGCATCTGGTCAAAACTTTCGTATCTTAATTCTTCAGCGCCTTCTGGGGTATTTTGGTTAAGTGGTGTTGGTACAACGTCTAGAGATTGCCCTTGTGTTGCAAACAATCTATTAATAAGTGTACCTAGGTGCCTATGACTATAACGTGTCTTTTTTGGATAATAACCATCAAGAGAAACTTGTCCATTGTTGTCACGTTTGTTAGGGTGAGCAGCTGGTGGTTCAAAGTCCCATCTATCTAAGATAAACTTAGCGTCTTCTCTACCTTTAAAATAAATACAGAACTTAATATCGCTACCCGCCCCTGGGACAGGTTTGTCGTTTAGTTTTTCTTGTTGAGTGGTGATCTCACCTATCAAAATATCTCCATCTATATTGATAAGATATTTTCTTGTTTTTATGCAGCACTCTCTATTGTCGGTTTGTGTTACCCAAGGACCAATAGGTACTTTTGGTGCGTTAAGCATCGCTTGATAATATTCGTCGCTGTATGGGAATAAAAACTCTTCACATTTTTTAGACGGTTTGTCGTTAGGGATATCTTTTAGTTTGTACGAATGCGCAACACCATAGTTGCTAGTAACGTCACAGCCAAAATATGTCTCAGCAACACGTGTAGCTATGTGAAGTAGTTTCCATTGGTTTTTAGGGTCTGCTAGGTACTTAGCTTTGTTGATTTCGTACTTAAATTTATTATAGTCATACTCGTCGTCTACTTGACCTATATAGTCATAAGCAACTGGGCGACGATAGTTTTTTAACAATGCATAGGTATAATCAGCTAGATATTGTATCTCTAGACCTTTGGCATCGATAGACCCCATATATACTTGTTGGTCTGGGGTTAGTTTGATTTTTCTTTTGGTGCTTTTTGTACTGTTTCTGCGGCGCAACATACTCTCGTCTCTAATGTTGCGATTTTTTGCAGTGGTATTGCCTATGATTTTTGTTCTTTTCTTTTGTTTCATTTTTATAACCCGCCTAAAAAATAAAACTTAATCTATGCTTAAATTGTACCATCAAAGTACCCCACTGTCAATGCACAAGTTTTTTTAATATTAACAAAATTTTTTTAAACAACATATATATAAATATGAAAAAATTAAACGTCGCCATTGTAGGCTATGGCAATCTTGGTAAAGCCCTAGAAGAACTGTTGTTAATAGACCCTAGATACAACCTAAAATATATCTTTAGTAGGAGAAGCATCTTAGCAAAAGTCCCCGTGATTTCTTATGACAAAATAGTCGAATATCAAGACCAAATTGACATACTGTTTATGTGTGGCGGGTCAAAAAGCGACACCGAAAACCAAGTACTTAACTGTTGTAGATACTTTAATACCATAGATAGTTTTGACAATCACAACCACATACCCATATATACAAAAAACCTAAACGCCCTTGCAAAAAAACACAAGCATACTTGTATATCGTGTTGCGGTTGGGACCCAGGGCTATTTAGCATAATGCGGGTACTGTTTAACAGTATAGAAAACAACGCCTACACCTTTTGGGGCAAAGGTATAAGCCAAGGACACTCACAAGCGGTGCGTAACATACCTAACGTACAAGATGCTATACAATACACCTTGCCTAACAAAAACATAATAAAACAAATAAAAAACAATATAATCCCCGCCGCTAATACAAAGGACTTGCACCTAAGGTTATGTTATGTATACGCAAAGCAAAACCATCAAAAAATAAAAACCAGTATAATAACAATGCCAGATTATTTTGAAGGGTACAAAACTAGAGTAAAATTTGTCTCAAAAAAAGTCATAGACAAACACAAAAAATTATATCACTCAGGGCAAGTATTGACCCTTGGCGACACAATGAACTTTAAAGTAAAAATTGACAGCAATCCGCACTTTACCGCAAAAATAATGATAGCCTATGCTATATCTCTACATAACTTGTATACTAACAAACAATATGGTTGTTTTACCCCACTTGATATACCACCAAAAATGCTAGATAAAAACTGTGTTAAATATATATAACAACAACAAAAAAACATATTGTGTAAAAACAATATGTTTTTTATTATTAACCGTTAGATTGTTCTACTGATTGTATATCAACGACAATGATAGCGTTGACTTTTAGTTCTGGTGGTAAGTTTTGAGTTTCTTCAAAAGTTTTTATCTCGTTAAACAATTCTCCATCATCAAAAACTGTAGCAAGACCTGTTATTTTGTATTGCAAATCATCTTGCTCTAATAGTAGAACATTGATAAAACATTTTGGGTTTTGGGTGATGTTGGCAAAGGTCTTGTCCATTTGAATATTTGACAAGATTATTCTGTTTTGTTCTACCCTGCTAGGTACAACCCAGATGCTTCTTGGTTGGTTAAAAAGGTCACAAGTTGTAAAAATAACTTTTTCTGCAGAATTAATATTTTGTATTTGTTGGTTAGTTAACATATTTGCTCCTAATACAAAGTTTATAGTTGGTCAGCGTCATAAGTGTCTGGATTAATCATAACTTTGTTGTTAAATTCTATTAGTTGGTCGGCTTTTTTCATAACTCTTTCGTCGTGAGAAACCACTATGACGATAGCGTCTTTTTTTAGTTTGTTAATACTACGAATAACATTCATAGCGTTTTTGTGGTCAAGGTCGTTGGTTGGCTCGTCAAAGATATAAATATCAGCTGGTTTTAACAATCCCCTTGCTATACAGATACGTTTTTTCTCGCCACCAGAAAGCATATTTTCTAGGTTTTGTTGACGCTTTTCGTTAAAGCGGCGATTGTATAATTTTTGCATATTAAATAGGTCAATTATTTCTTTGGTGTTTTTGTAATGTTCACCGTCTGGGTATAAGATGTTTAGTTTGACATCTCTATTAAAGATATAGGCACTTTGCATTGTTACTGACATTTTGTCAGAGATAAGGTATGCGATAGGCAATTCTCTATCTTCGTTGATGATAATCTTGCCTGATTCTTTTTCACATAGACCGCTTAAGACTTTCATTATTGTAGACTTGCCACAACCACTCTCGCCGTATATGACGGTCATTTGACCTTTGACAAACTTGGCGTTGACGTTTTCTATACGAAAGATGTCGCCGTTTTGAACGTTGATATTTTGAAGTTCTAGAGAGTTGATTTTGTCAACGTCCATTGGTTCTAGCGGCAACAAGTCGCCTTTTTCTGGTTTTAGTTCGTATAGTCTTTTTATCTTAACGCTACATTGTACCCATTTGGTAGAAAAGTAACCAATAGTTTGGATTGGGGTAAATATCTGCGAAACATAATTGACAATAACGATAATAACGCTAGGGTCCATATTGCCATCGAAGATACGCTTTGCACACAGAAAGATTATGCCAAAGGTACACAAAATTTCGATAAGTCTAACAACTGTCCAATATGCCCAACGCAAGTTTATTTGTTTCTTTTGTTGAACGTAATAATCTTCTATCTTTTTGTTAAAGATAAGTTGTTCAAAACCCATAGATTTGTATAAGTTGATAACAGGCAAGTTTGTTATAGAATTGGCAACACTATTAGATACGGCAGACTTGGTTAGCTCCATATCTACTTGAATGTTTTTTTCTAACTTTGTTCTTATAACAACACAAACTAACACTACAAGTAACCCTGCCACGATAAAAGGCATAGACATAACGTCAACTATACAAATATATACAAAGGCAATTATTGCAGACAATACTTGTGGCAATACATCTGAGAAAAATGAGTCTACGACACTTACGATATATTCGGGACCTTCGTTCATACGGTAAAGGGCGTCACCTTGGGTCATCTTTAGGTCCATATTTTTACGTGGACTAACTAACCAGCTGTAGTTGTGTGTTCTTAGGTTGCAGACAACTCTTTTGATAAGCGCTTCTGTACGTAGACCATAGGTCAAATTTAGCATACGCATAAGATAAGTTATCACACCACCAGCAACAATAATTGCTATATATCCCCAGCTATCTGGTATAGTTATACCAAAAAAGTTCATTGGGTCGCCGGCAAGTTTAGAAATGATAATACTAACTATTTGTGTAGGTATAAGTATTGCAAAAGAAGACACAAACCCTAACAATATCAAACCAAAAAATCTTAGTTTGTCATTTTTGGTCATAACCTCCCACAATAGTATAAAGGTATTTTTTTGTTCTTTTTTTTGTTTTTTCATTAGTAAAATTCTCCTAATTTAATTAAAAAAGGGCACCTTGTCAGTGCCCCAATTTTTATCAAGATTGTTTAGGCTCTTTTGCCTTCATCTTTATAGTAAACAATATCCAGCTTGCACATTGTAACATAAAATATATTCCAGAAAAAACTAACCATAAGTTAAACCCACCAAAAGGTTTGAACATAATAAGCACACCAAAGGCAAACTTGATAAGGCCTACAATTAACGCCCCTATCCAAGGTATCTCTGGGTATGACTTAGACACTGCAAACACGCAGTCAAGTATAGCTTCTACCAAGATATAGATACTTAGTACAATCATAAAAATAATTTTGTCTTGAATATAAACTAAAAATACAATACCAAATATAATATCTATCGCACCATAGATAATGTTGTATAAACTGTCTTTTTCTTTAGTAACTAACACTATACCATATATAAGTCTAGTAACACCTACTGCTAGTATAGTTACACCTACTATCAAACTAAGATTGTCTTGGGCTTTTACCAAACCATTGATACCGATAAGAGAAACACCCATACAGAACAATGCAGCCGCACAAACCAAAAGAACAATCTTGTATTTTGGCATATCTTTCAATGTAAAAATCTCCTTAATTGTTGATATTTATATCTTACACCAAAAAGCCACTTTAAGCAATAAAAAAACCTTAAAATATTTTAAGGTTTTTTGTTGGATTTATTTGATTTTACTATTCTGCTTTTGGAGTTGATTTTTTTGCAGTTGTAGTTTTCTTGGTTGTTGTTGTTTTTGTACCAGTCTTTTTAGCTGTAGTTGTTTTTGTTGCTGTAGACTTAGTAGCTGCAGGTTTTTTAGCTGCGGTTGATTTTGTAGTAGTTGATTTTGTAGTTGTAGATTTTTTTGCAGGAGCTTTTTTAGCTGCTGGTTTTGCTTCTACTTCTGCTTTTTCTTCTGCTACTGGAGCAGCAGGTTCTGCTTTTACTTCTTCAACTTTTACTTCTGCTACTGGTTCTGGTTTTGCTTCTACTAATTGTGTTGCAACAGCTACTTCTTCTCTCTTGATAGAAAGTAAAGTAATCAAAATTGTTGAGAACGCATTAAGTAGTAGGTAGATACCTGCAAATCTGTTGAATGTAGCATCAAGTACCCATTTGCTTGCCATCAATACGATACCAAAGCATAGGTTAACAACAGCGTCTACTAGTAGACCAATCCAAGGTTTTTTTGCAAGAACTTCTCTTGCCATCTCTGCAAATTCTAGTACAGCACCGATTAAGCACCAGATACCGAACATAACTGAAAATGCATCTTCTTTATTTAGAAGTACCAACATAACGATACCCCAAATAATATCTAACACACCAAGTGTGATGTTGTGTCTAGCGTCTTCTTCTTGACGATAGGTTAAGAAACCATACACAACTCTAACAATACCAATACCTAGGATAATAGTACCAAAGATAACTGGCATATTGTTGCCAACTACGTCACTGATAAAGATAACTATAACGCCTAAAACGAATAGTACACATGCAACGATAAGTGGCATAAGCTTAAGTTTTTTAATAGGACTCATAATTCCCTCCCTTTACTGACTATATAATACAATAATTATACATTTTTTGCAATAAAATTAAGGCATTTTTTTAGGCTATATAATATATATTTAGATATAAGCATATTATTTTTACATATAATAATGTCAACGAAAAGATAATGTTGACTATATTGGGCGGATATGCTTAGATAAAATACCACAATCAAAAATGCTAATTAGTATAAAAACATAGCCAAAAAGTGGACATGTTGACAACCAAAAAAGTTATCCACCAATCCACATATTCATAATTATACATTTTCACTTATAATTATAAAAATTTTGAATTATTAACCAAATTTTTGTATAATTAAGCATTTTTGCACAAAAATTGTCCACTTATCCACATTTTTACAAAAGTTATCCACAATGAAAGGAGCAAAATATTTATTTTTAATATAAAAACAAGATAAAATTGTGTTGATTGTGGATAACTTAATGTGGATAACTGTGTATAACTAAAGGCACTTTATGCATAAAACTTGCATAAAACAAAACCCCTGCATAAAGCAAGGGGTTTTTAATTTTGCTACAAATTGTAATTGGCAGGGTTAGCTTTGTCTATATTTTGCTTGATAGACGAAGTGTTGTTGTCTACTTTTTGCTGTGGCGGGATAATATTGACAGAGTTGTTAGGCAAGGTCATACCTTCGGGCAGAGTCTCTACACCTTGATAAACTATACCTTGTTGTGGCTCGTATCTTTCGTGGCGAATCAATGTTTCGTTGACAAGTTTGCCATCTTGATACAACTGAGTATAAGCCTTGCTCTCATAACCTTCTTGTGGGTATTTTACTCTAAAGTACTCCCCTTTGAACATAATCTTGTCCGCATACAAGCCTTCGGTATCGTCTACTATCATATCACCACTATGCGGCAAGACACCTATGAACTCGGCTTTTGTTTTTATAGTTTGGTTAGGCGCTTTGGTATTGCCATAGACTTCGGCATAGACTTTGTTGTTGTCGGTATATGTTTTTAAAAAGATTGGAGCATTGGTATTGTTAGTAAATTTTAAATCGGCATAACCATACGACACCATAGCATCAAAAGCTAGTGGCACATAACTTGCTGGTAAGGTATGTTTGTGCACTTCGTCTATTTGTAAGCCGGCGTTGATAAGAGCATTGTATAATGTTGTAGAAGCTTGACACACGCCGCCACCTATACCGTCTTGATATTTGCCATCTAAGATAACTTTGGCAGTTTTAAAACCGTTGGCTTGGGTTCTCTCACCTACTACTTGGTTAAAAGAAAACTGCTCGCCAACCCCCACCATAGTACCGTTTATTTTTGAAAAGGCAAGTTGAATATTACTTTTGCGTTCTTGAGACGACTTAGAATAATCTGTACTATACTCTCCTTGTTTTACTGTAGCTAGGTTAAGCTGGTCTGTGGTGACGTTTGGCATAGTTTCTATAACGGGTACTTGTACAGTAGCCTTGGTAGAAAGGCTAAGTGCTGTTGAAATATCATCATAGAGCTTAACTTTGTCTACGGTTATACCCACTATGTGGGGTTGAATATTAAACATTGTTGTAGAGTTGGGATAAAAAGTTATTGTGGCGTCTTGGGGCTGTTGCTCGATTTCGCTTGCTATACTGTCTATCTTTTCTTCCATACCACTAAAGACATAGTTTAGGGCTACACTTGAGTCAAAACCCATATTTTGTATATCTTTGACTAGTTTTACATTTTGATAATGGTCGCCGCTACGCTTTTTGTTATAAACATTTTCTACTATTTTATCTACGTTGGTGTTTACCTGAAAGTTGCTACCGTTAAAAGACCAGACCTTGTCTTTGTACACTATATCGAGCATAATATCTTGGGCGGTAGCGTCTAATGTTTGGTTGATTTTGTCTTGAGCTTGAAGACGTGTTAGTCCGCTAACGTCTACACCGCTTATGGTGGTGTTTTGTCTAAAGGTATTGTTTTGGTTGGTATTAGATAAAAAATATCCCCCGGCAATACCACCGCCAAACAAGACAGATGTTATTAGCACAGAAGATATTATTTTGTGATATTTATTGTTGTTTTTCATACATACTCTCCACAGATAGTATGTATAGTTTTGATATAATTATGCGTCTAGGTCGCTATCTTCGAGCATAATATTGGTAGAACCTTCTATATCATCAACATCTTTAAGTTTGCGTTGGATAGTGCGGGTCTTTTTGGCTGCGTCGTCGATAGTGTTAGAAGCTTCAGAAAGTTTCTTTTGAGTTTTTGACAATAGTTCTACGAACTTGCCAAACTCTTGCTTAAATACTGATAGCATTTTCCAGATTTCTCCAGAGCGCTTTTCTATAGCTAAAGTTTTGAAACCCATCTGCAAACTATTAAGAAGTGATGTTAATGTTGTTGGACCACAAACCAAAATCTTGTAGTCTCTTTGTAATATTTCACACAAGGCTGGCTTGCGGACAACTTCTGCATACAAACCTTCGATAGGTAGATACATAACAGCGAAATCTGTTGTGCGTGGTAGGTCGATATATTTTTCGCTGATTTTTTTTGCTTCGTCTTTGATGCGACGTTCTAGGTTTTTTGATTGTTCTTCTACTTCTTTGACGTCACCAAGTTCGCTAGCTGATACTAGTCTTGAGTAGTCTTCCATAGGGAATTTTGCGTCGATAGGTAGTAGAATTGTCTCGCCGTCTGATTTGCCAGGTAAGTTTATGACAAAGTCTACTCTTTCACTAGAGTTAGGTTTGATTTGAACTTGACTATCAAACTGCACTGGTGATAGAAGTTGTTCTAGAAGGTTGCCTAGCTGAACTTCTCCCCAACCACCCCTAGTTTTTACGTTGGTTAAGACTTTTTTAAAGTCAGATACACTTGCTACGGCATTTTGTATCTCGCCAAAGTTTTTTGTAAAACTATCAAGTGTTGTGTTGATGGCTTTGAAAGATTCGTTAAGACGTTTGTCTAAGGTTGAACTTAGTTTTTCGTCAACGGTTAGACGCATTTCTTCTAGTTTTTTCTCGTTAGAAGATTGTATTTTGTCTAGGCTTGTTTGTATTTTGTCGGTTAATTTGTCTAGTTTGTTTTCGGTTGTTTGCAAAACTTGATTAAGTCTTGTCTCGATACTTTGGTTATAACCCCTAATTTGAGTAGACAATAGGTCGTTAAACTGAGCGTTGGCTTTAAGGAGTGTTTCGTACATAGTCTTAAAAGACTTGTCCAAATCTTCTATTTGCTTTTTGTTGTCTAAAAGGGCATTGTCTATACCGTTTGATGTAGGGTGTTTTTTAAAAACTAAATACAACAATAACAACAAACATAAGCAACTGATAATTATAGAAATTATAGGTAACAACATATTACTTGGCTCCTTTGTTTGTGATTTGGCCAGCGTATTGTAGCAAAGCATTGTGAGAGTTTGATACTTTGTCTAAAATAACTGCTTGGTGTAGTTTGTTAATTAAGTCTTTAGTTTTTGATTTATCAAAAGTTGGGTTTTGTTGATAAAATTTGTTTATATCTAATTTTAAGTCACTTGCAACTATTGGATAATGTTTTTTGTGGGCAGACTTGATATGCTTGGTCAAAACATTGTATCTTGCAAGGCTTATGCTTTTTATAAGTCTAAGTTCGGCACAATTTTGTTTTTGCAAGACGGTTATAGCAAAGAGTTTTACTTTGTCTTTTTGCATATAGTCTAGCTCAAGTGCTTTTTGGATATTGGTTATGGCTGTTTTTATATAGTCATAATCTTGCTTTTTAAAGTTAAGACCGTTTTTGCCCAAGAAACAATTGCAAAACTCAGTAACAGTCAAGACCTTTTTGTACTTAGTAAGATAATAATAAGCATCATAACAAAAACTTAACAACAAGTCTTGGTCTTTTGCCCCAAAGAAAGTTGTAAGATATGCCCCGACACCTTGTAGGTCGCCGATAATGTCACGGTTGTTTTTGACAAAGTATTGCCAAGCGTTAAGCTTGTCTATAAGTTTGATACCATTGTAGGCAAGGTTTTTGCTAAAAGATGGGTTGCGTTTTGCCCATTTACCAAAGACAGCCTTTGCATTGATAATCTTGACAAATTCATTTCTTAATCTGTCTTGACTGATACTGTCAAGGTTGTGGATATATTTGCTTGCGGCACTCAAGGTATCGTTGTCGATAAAATAATTTAGTTCACAAGCAAGGCGTATCATACGCAAAATTCTCACGCCGTCATTTTGCAAAACATAGTCTGCAGTCTCAACGGTGCGAATTTGCTTGGCTCTAATGTCGTTTATACCGCCGTAAAAATCTTCTAGCTCATCTGCTAAGATATTATAATACACGGCGTTTATGGTAAAATCTCGGCGTCTAGCGTCTTCTACAATGCTCGCATCAAAGTTTATAACGTCTGGAGAGTGTTCTCCTTGACCTTGATAGAACTCACTTCTAAAGGTAGAATATTCGTACTCGTGCTTGCCACAAGAGATAATTGCAGTGCCTAGCTTTTGGTTTTTTACTTTAAAGTTATACTTGGTACCTTTTAATAGTTCTTGCACTTGGTTTAACTTTAAATTGCAGGCAAGGTCAATATCAGAGTTGTGCACTTTGGCAATTTGATTGCGAACATAACCGCCCACTACAAATAGTGGGTTTTCTTTGCCAAAAAGTTTGGCTAATTTATATAAATTGTTAGATATTTTAATTTTCATATTGTTATTATACCACACAACACTTTTGTAACAAACTGATTTTGAAAAATGTTGCAAATAAAAAACAGACCTAAAGATTAGGTCTGTTTTGTCTATTTAGATTTTTTTACGCTAACGGCATATGCCATTTTTGTATTTTTGTCTATTTTTACACTGTCGCTTATTTCTACACCAAGTATACATAATATTTGGTTGCCACTAGCTAGTACTGGCAAAGTATCTCTTAGTCTAGTTGGTATTTTTTTGTCTATAAGATAAGTTCTCAAAGGTTTTGTGCCGCCGCCAAACTTTTCAAACATATCACCCTTTTGTCTAACTCTCCACACACTGTCTTGTGGGACTTTTTTTGTATCCATAAGTAATGTGCCTGGTTTTAGGTCAAAGTTTTTAGTACGTTTAACACTAAACTCGTACATATTGGCAAAGTTGATATCTCCTGTACCGATTTTGTAAGTATCGGTGATAACTTCTTTTACTTTGCGAACGATTGTGATATATTCGTACTCTTTTATAGCAGTTGTATTGTGTGGTAGGTCGATTTTTTTGCCGTTTTCTGCACTGACAAGGTCTTTTATCAAGTTGATATGTTTACGCTCGATATCCGCATTAAGACCGATGCTCGCAAGGGCTTTTATAATCATACGGTTTGTTACGCTAGGTGCATATATAAAATATGTTAGCGGTATAGAAACGGTATTTTTGTCGCTATGAAGTATCGCATCAAAACTTGTTTGGCTTAAGATATAATTATCGTCTTCTTTACAAGCTTTGCCAAAGTTAACTAAGTTTTGGTCGATGGCAGGCCAACGTTTGCGAAGAAGTGGCATAATTTTGTTGCGGATAAAGTTGCGACTATATGTAGCATCGCTGTTGGTTTCGTCTTCTACAAAGTCAATGCCATTGGTATAGGCATATTTTAAAACGTCTTCTTTAGAAATGTCTAACATTGGACGAATATAAATATTGTCACGTTGATACTCCATACCACTTGCCCCAGAAAGACCTGCACCACGAAGAATATGAAGAAGTATTGTTTCTGCTTGGTCGGCTTGATGATGAGCAAGGGCAACTTTGTCTACGATACCTTTTTTGATAAGTGCTTCAAAAACACCATATCTTACTTCTCTTGCGGCTTGTTCGATACCGATATTTTTTTCTTTGGCAGTTTTTGCTGCGTCAACAGTAAACTTGTGGCAACGGATACGATTTTGTCTACAATAATCAATTACAAATTGACAATCGCTGCTAGAAGCTTCTCTCAAGCTATGGTCTACAGTTATAGCAACTATATCTATGTCTAACTTTTCTTTAATCTCATTAAGATAATGTAGTAGCACCATAGAGTCAGCCCCGCCGCTAACACCTATACCCAAAGTATCACCACGTTTAACTAAATTGTTTCTTAAGATAGTTTGATAAACTCTGTCCATTTGCAACTCCAAAAAATTTTTATAACATATATAGTATATATTATCAAAAAATATTTTTCAATAGGCAATGTAGTTTTTTATCAAAAAAAATTAAAAAAAACTGCAATTTTGATATCAAAAAAGCAGTTTTATTATTTTTGATAATTTTCTTTTTTTAGTCTCTAGCAAAAATCCTTGCAACGACTACTGTCATATCGTCATTTTTTATACCTAGATTAAGCGATATGGCTTGATTAGTTATTTGGTCAGCAAGACCTTGCGGATTGGTTATTTGCAAATTGTTGATATATTCTTGAAGGGCAGTTTCGTCTTTGAAAGAATCTACTATACCATCACTAACTAATACAACCATATCAGATATGTCAAGGGCTGTTTTGGTTATTTTTGGGTTGATATCTTGCAAGATACCCATAGGCAATGCTCCGCTCTCTATGATGGTGGTTGTATCTTTGTGTTTGATAAAGCCAACACAAGCGCCAAGTTTGACAAAGTCTACTATGCTGTTTTTTAAATCAACCACACATATATCTAATGCAGAAAAAACTTCGCTTGTGCCAAGGTTGAGTAGTTTGTTGACGCTAGACAAGATAATATCACTATCAAACCCCGCCTTATAAAAGTTTTCTACAAGACTTATCGCCAAGGTAGATGCTTTGTTGGCTTTTTGCCCACTGCCCATACCGTCACATAGCGCAAGTAAATATTTGTCGTTGTCTAAAGGCAAGATAGCGTGAGTGTCTCCGCTGATATCACTGTTGTCTTTTGTGTGAGAAGACAACCCAAACATTATATCAAACTTGGGTGCAGTTTTTAGTGTCATAACAACTAAACCAGAAGTTTTGGCTGGGACAACATCTACTATCTCCATCTTAGCCCCACAGTTTTTTTGAACAACTTTGAGCAAATTAGGATTATCTACGTCGTCAGCTTTTAACACAAGGGTAACTTCGCAGATATCTTTGTCTTTTTCATATACGGCGACTTCGCTTACGATAATATCTTTGTAGGTTAGTTCTTCGTATATTTTTTGTTCTTTTTTGCTGTCAAAAATTACTGTGCTTTTTATGTCACAAGACAAGTTTTTTAATATTCTTGACACACCGCATAACTGATCAGCAATAAGCACTCTACTGTTGTCTAAATTAGTAACAGTTGTACTGTACTTTTTGTAGTCGCTAAGTAGCTCATTGACATAATTAACTATTGTGTTGATACTGCCACATCTACTTGTAAGATAGGACGGCAAATCTATTAGTGTTATACGACCTTTTTCAAAACCTACATTGATAAGGTCTTCAAATACATCTTGCATTTTTGTACCGTACGAGCGCATACAAGCATTTTTGTTTGGACAGTTTTCGCACGTACGATTAAGAAGTTCGCTTGTTAACATACGTTTGGCTTCTTCGCAAGAAAGGTTGCCTTTGACAAGTTGTCTAAACACTGTATCCATCTCAAAAAACACTTCTGATAGTTTGGCAAGATGACGACTTGTTTGTTCTTTGTTTTGGTTGACAATATTTTTGAAAGCATAGTTGTTATTTTGATTAAACAACAAGGTTGTAGTCTTTTCCCACAACTTGTTAGGTATCAACAAAAACGTACACACCCCAACAAAGCTCATAATACAATTAAACAACGTATACTGCATAAAAGCCTGAAAGTATAACCCAAACAGCACATCTGCAAATAATACCGCTATACAAGATAATATTTTTGTATTTGTCTTAAAAATACTCCCCACGAGCCCCATACAACAAAACAATGCTATATACTCAACTTGTGTTGTAGCCATCGCCACACCTAAACCTATTACAACACCTAACATAGTAGCCCAGTGTCTTGGGCAGACATAAATTATCATTAACAATACAAAACTCGCAACAAGCCTAACAAAGTCCACCCCAAAAAGGTCAACACTTGCAAACCCACAAAACAACCCCATAAGTATCAACGAGCCACACAACGCTTCGTCAATATTTAGGCTAAGGTTATAGTTTCGCTTTCTCCAAGCCCTACAAAAAACTATACACGCCACACAAAATATTATGTTAAGAGCCATATTGATAGCCATCTCTACATATTGGCTATTATTAACAAACCAATATATATCCCCAAGTCCACACAGCACTGTATAAAATATAACAAATGGCAAAGATATTTTTATGCGGGTCTTTTTGTGAAGAAGGCACAATAACATCACCACACCACAACAAATAGCACTGCCTACAACCCCCGCCAAGGTCAAATTGCTAAGCACACTTGCCACAAAAAAACTTAGCGACAACAATAGATAGTTATACCCCAAAAAACTTAATCCTAGATATAACCCTAGTTTAAACGGATATAGGTCATTGCCTACCTTAGCTATACATAACAAATAAAACACAATGCCAATTATTGTGTATTTTAGTATACTTACAAAAACTTTGTTAGATGACCTAACACTTACAACAGCTTGCTCCATACTCTATCCCCTTTTAGATATAAAGAGTATACAACCAAGATAAAAAAACAAAAAAAACTACAAAAGTGTTTCTTTGTAGTTTTTTGATAGATAACATATAAAAATAAATATTATTGTCAAAACTAGTTTAACTTCAAAACTTCTAACTGTGTAGCAAGGTCAGTTGGTTCTTTGCCTAAATTTGGGAAGGTATGTTTGCCGTCATCATTTTTTCTTGGCAAAATATGAAAGTGCAAGTGAAAAACACTTTGCTCAGCAGCTTTGCCAGAAGCATTAAGAATATTAACCCCATCAAAGCCACAGTTGTCTACATAGTGATTAGCAACCTTTTTGACAGTTTTGATAGTGTGTGCAAGATAGTCATCATCACAATCTAATACATTGACACAGTGTTGTTTTGGTATAACTAATGTGTGACCATAAGTATCTTGTGATATATCTAAAAAAGCATAAGTGTAGTCATCTTCATATATTTTGTAAGATGGTATATCTCCTTTAATAATTTTGCAAAAAATACAATCGTCCATAATTATTCTCCTTGGTTTTTATTTTTTAAAATTTTGCTACAGCATAACCCAACCCCTACCGCAGACAACATACCAACGACAAATTGTCCAATAAGGTTAGGGAAAACAAAGTAAGGTAAAAAGGCAATGTCTTTGCCTAAAAAAATATATACATCTCTATAACTCATACCGTCAAATTGGTATTGGTCTTGGGCGACTTTTTTTACAAAAGCCCCAAACATCGGCACAAACAACAACGGAAAACTCACCGCTATTATACAACTACAGATATATAATACAACTGCGTTTTTTACAACAATCATTATTATACTACCAGCAATTAAGCAAACAACACTTATTATACAGCTGACTATTGCATAACCTTTTTTTACTATATATTTTGCAAGCAAGTTAGCCCCAATTTTGCATACTTCAATTAGTGCCATAACTATCGCGACAGCTTCAAAGGTTAAGTTTTCTGTATATAGATATAGCGGTACTATCACGTCCAAAACTGACTGAAATATAGAAAATGCCATATGAAAAATATTGAATATTTTGTAGTCTTTTTTGTCAAGTTGTGGTGGGTTTGCAGTGATATTAAGATAAGCAAACTTTATCAAGTTATAACCATACATAATAGGTATGACAGAGCCTATATACAACACCGTGCCAACAATAGCTAGTATCAGTACAGAATTTTTGTAACTAGAACCTAAAACATATCCACTAAGCAAAATAAATATTAACTTGCCTACATTGGTTGAAATTTGGAATTTTGCCACATTGACTTCTTTGTCAGTAAAAGCAAACAGCAAGTTTAGTGGTACCGAATATAACACCTGCCCCAAACTTGCAAGCAAAGCAACTATCAGTATCAGCCACCAATTAAGCGACAACGTCAACAAAAACTGCAATGCAATTATCGGTGCGGTATGCAGTATCATCGCCACCACCCCATACTTTTGCAAAAACTTTTTTAACAAAACATTTAGACCGCAACAAAACACATAATAGACATTGAGATACAACATCACAAGGTACATATTGTTGGTGTTTTTTAATATAATCAGCGGAATAAAAACCTTTACCATACTATCTGCAAAGGCTTTTATTAACTTATGACAAAATATAAGATTGGTGCGGTTTTTCATAATTATAAAAATAATATCATTTTTTAGCCTTTTTGCAAAACAAATCTATACTTTAAAAAATAATTTTGTCAAAGCCTGGTTGTTTATAACTTTAGCATACATCTTCATAAAACCAGCTTTTGCAAAATAAATATATTACAAGTTGGGCATTTTAGTTGAATATATTTTTTATTTATTATAAACTATAGACATAAATATAGGAGATGAATATGAAAAGATTAGTAAAAACTCTAAGTCTTATGGCTATCTTATTAGTAAGCTCTTTTACTTTGATGGCTTGTGACTTAAACTCAGTAGACCCTACCAAACTTGTCGGCACTTGGGTCAACAATACAGAAGCCGAAATAACACAAATACAATTTATCGAGCGTTCTAACGAAAACGGTGTATTATCTGGCGACGTTGTTTATTATATCAATGGCGACAAAGATAAAGAACCACAAACAACTGACTTCTGGCAAACTACAGATACAGATGGCAGCGTTTGTTATAATATTGATATGGCAGAATATGAAGGTTATACCAATGCCACTTGGAAGGTAAAATTAGAAAATGGCAAATTAGTCATTACTTCTAACTCAAGTGTATCTTGGGAATATACCAAAAAGTATGACAAATAATTTTTAAAAGGAGCGATATGATATGAAAATTTTATTTAAAATTTTTAGATTTATATTTGGATGGAAAAGCCAAGTAGAATTTACCAAATCAAAATATTCACAAAACCTAGGCGAAAGAATTGGCGCCACAGTTGTACTATTTTTGTTTGTAGCAGCGACACTTGCTTTAGAGTTTTGGATGATATCTGCATTTAAAGACAATGCTATTGTTGGTATACTTGCATTGATATTCTTGTGTGCAGTAGGTGGAGCAACCTTGAAACTACTTGCCCTATATAGTGCAGTAGCTTTTGCAGCAGCAAGAGAAGCAAAAAAATTTGCCGCTATAGACCAACCACAAGAAACACCTGACACTCCAAAACAAGAAGTTGTCAGCAACGACCCACTTGCAAATACCGAAGAACAACAACAAGAACAACCTGTAGAAAAACCTATCAAAAGTTATAGAAAATTTGATATAACTATGGGATTTGTATTTATGACAGTTGCTGTATGTTTGTTTGCAACACTTATCCTTATCCCTGTGTTAGAACTAAAAGCCGCAGCAAAATAATAAAAATTAAATTAAACACAAAAAAGCTCTTAAACAAAAACAGTTTAAGAGTTTTTTATTTTTGATTATTACACCAATAAGTTTTATGTACAAAATTATACAAAAGGTTATTGCAATACAATAACCAGTATATTTTTTTTAACAACTTTTTGAATTTAACTTTATCTATTGATATATATTACTCACAACTTGTCGTTAGTTAATATATTAGATTAGTTTATATATTAGATTAAAGCGTACAAAATAAAAAAGTCTAAATCGATTTGATTTAGACTTTTGTTTTGGTAGCGGCGGTAGGAGTCGAACCTACGACCTTTCGGGTATGAACCGAACGCTATAACCAACTAAGCTACGCCGCCAAATGGTGATTCCAAGGAGAGTCGAACTCCTCACTTCGCCGTGAAAGGGCGATGTCTTAACCGATTGACCATGGAACCAAATATATAAAACTTATCTTTTGTAGATAAGTAATGGTTGCGGGAGTGGGACTCGAACCTCACGACCTTCGGGTTATGAGCCCGACGAGCTACCTACTGCTCCATCCCGCGATATGACCTAATAAATCACTAGGCTTTGTTATTGTATATGAAAAAAAAACTTTTGTCAATAGTTTAATCAAAAAAAACTATTTTTTTTATAAAATAGTTTTTTTGACAAAATTATATGCTTTATTTACCAAAAACTACGTCGGTATCTTTGTTGTAGCCTTGAGCTCTATACATATCTTCGACCGCTTGAGTATTGCTAAAATAGTCTATTTGACTCTCAACATCTGCGGTATATTCTGTAACGTACGCAACAGACTTGTCTAAAGACGCCTTTTCACGTCTTAACTTAGCCAAAGACACAAACTGCACAGTAAGTATAATTAGCATAACACTAAGCAATACTATTGCAGCTACCGTTATTAACTTAACCATTAGTTTTAGTTTGTTTTCGGTCATGATTTTTCCTTTTGCCAAAAATCTTTATAATTAGATTATAAATAAATTTTATACTCTTGGCAACTAAATCACCCATAGTTATTTTTTGTAAAACAAAACCAAATACATTGGTTAATAGCAAAAACACTCTAAATTGACCATAATTGCAATATTGCAAACCAAAAACAAAAGTGGCTGTGTATGCTAACGCAAATATTATATCTAAAATAATCGTAACAAATTTTGTGTTATATATCTTTCTTATATACCAAAACATATCATATAATATGCCCATACAAATACCGACATACAGCATAAAAAGAAAACTATAACCCAAGATTGAATTGCTAAATAACATTATTTAAACATTCTTTTAAATAGTGGTTGTTTTTTGCCGGTAGAATATTTGATAGTGTTAACTACCCCATCAAGGACAATGACACCTTGTTCAATATCTAGTTTTGAAACGTGTAACAAGCTACCTTCGATGCACATTTTGTCACCACTAACAACAAGGTGTACGCAATTTTCGTTGGCACCGACAACTTTTTCTACGCCGGTTAAGGCTAGGTTGTTGCGGTTGATAAGTGTAAGTCTACTTTCTAAAAAATTAGTTTGTTGTTGTTTTTGTTCTTCTGCCATAGTTATATCTCCTAATCAATTTGATATTGTATAATATGTCTATCAAATACAAAATATGACAAAAAAATAAGCCACTTGATTAGTGGCTTGATGGTAAATGTTGATTATAAATTGTTAAAGGTTTTTGCAAGTTGTTTTGCTCTTTGAACGGCAGTTAGGATAAATTCTTGAGCTGACATATCATCATACATATCGTCTCCCATAACAACTTCAAGTGTGATAGGTCCTTGGTACTCTGCGGCTTTTAACTTGCCTAACAAATTATCCCAGTTGATATTGCCATCAAAAGGCAACAGATGTTGGTCTTTTTGTCCGTTGTTGTCGTGAATATGCAAACAAGCTATTTTACCTTTATACTTGTCAAAATCAAATGTATCTTGCGTAAAAGCGTGATCGTGACCACTATCATAACATATTTTCAAATTGTCACTTGAAATATTGTCAAAGATATAGTCAAAATATTGTGGCATACGGGTATTTTCTAATGCGATAATAACACCTAATTTTTCTGCTTGAGAGACAAGCGTTTTGTATCTTTTTATAGCTATATCACTAATTGGCGGTGGATTTTTTGATTTTGTAACGTGCAAAACAGCAATGTTGATGTTATGTTTTTTGATTTGTTTTAGTTGTTTACAAAAAGTTTTGACTAGGTTGTCGCCTTCTTTTGAATCTATCCACATAGAGTTAATCTTGTCAAAATCAAAATGGGCTGTTTGAATCTCTAAACCTAAAGTTTTACATAGTTTGACTTTTTCTAAGTTTTTCTTATCGTCTTGTCCCCACCACAAAAAAACTTGTTTGACCTTGTTTTTTGCCATAAGTTTTAGAGTAGTAATATCATCTATATTATAAGATATTGAACCATATAAAGCATAAGAGTTTTGCATACACACCCCCAAGTTATAAAGTTGTTGATTTAGGTTGAAAGTTTTAAGTTTGGACAAACTGACACATCAAGGTCACTAATACCTTCGCCATTGATAAGATTATAATACCCCATACAAGCTATCATAGCTGCATTGTCTGTACACAATCTAATAGGTGGGATATATACATCTATACGTTCTTTTTTGCCGAGTTCTTCTACCTTGGCTCTAAGGTAGCTATTGGCTGCGACACCACCTGCTACACAAATCTTCTTTAAATTGTATTCTTTGCAAGCTCTAATGGCTTTTTCTACTAGACTATCTACGGCTTGAGTTTGAAAAGAACAGCATATATCAGCAATGTTTAGTTCTTGATTGTTTTGTCTAAGTTTGTGGACATAGTTGATAACAGCAGTTTTTAGACCACTATAACTTACGTCATAGGTCTTTTTTAACACGTCGTGGCAAAAGTTGATGCTGTTGTTGCCTTGTTGGGCTAATTTGTCAATTTTTGGTCCACCAGGATATTCTAGACCTAGTACACGGGCAACTTTGTCATACGCTTCGCCGATGGCGTCGTCAAGAGTGCTGCCGATATGTGTTTGGTTAAGATAATTGTCAACCCTAACTATAGCTGTATGTCCGCCACTAACTATAAGACCTATAAAAGGTGGTTGCAAATCTTGATGTGCGATATAGTTGGCGGCTAGGTGACCTTTGATGTGGTTAACTTTGATAAGTGGTATATTAAGCGAATAAGCAAGAGCTTTTGCATAACTAACACCTACCATAAGCGCACCTATCAAACCTGCTCCATAAGTTACTGCGATAGCGTCTATTTGAGAAAGTTCTACGTGGGCTTGTTCTAGAGCTTCATTAAGAACATTAGCGATAGCTTCGACGTGGTTTCTTGATGCTACTTCTGGCACAACCCCACCAAAACGTTTGTGAATATCAATCTGGCTTGAGATAACGTTGCTTAATACTTCTCTGCCGTTGCGGATAACTGCGATTGAAGTTTCGTCACAACTACTCTCGATACCTAACACATAAATATTAGATTTGTCTTGTAAAGACAACAATTTTTCTTTTACTCTATCTATATACATAATTTATCCTTAATTTACACCGTTATTATAACACAACAAAAAAAATATCAAAATACTTTGTGTAAACTTTATAAAAAATATTAACCAACAAACTAAAAAAGACCTAATAAAAATTTTTAGGTCTTTATTATTTATAGACTGGTTATTTCGTAACCTTCTCTAGTGTCTTTTACATTAAAGCCAAGCTTGTTGATTTCGTCACGAAGACGGTCACTTTCTTGGTAGTCTTTATTTTGTCTAGCTTGTTTGCGTTGTTCTGCAAGGTCTATAACTTGTTGTGGTATTTCTTGTTTGCCATAGTCTTTGTATTCTTGGTCTAGTTGCAAACCTAGGGCTCTATCAAAATCTATAACCATATCGTAGATTTGTTTTGAAGCAGGTTCTTTAAGAGCGGTCCACAAAACACCTATTGCAAGTGGAGTGTTTAGGTCGTCATTGACCGCTTGCAAAAAGTCTTGTTTGTACTTGTCAACAACGTCTTGTGCGATAGTATTGTTACCGACTTTGTGTTCGGCTAGTTGTTTGTGTAGTTTTTTTAGTGCATTTTGCGCAGATTTGATTGCATCAAATGTAAAGTTTATCTTTTTGCCATAATAAGTATTTAGGCAGAAGTACTTAAAGTCCATTGGGTTGTAGCCCATCTCCATCAGTTGGTCAATGGTATAAATATTGCCTAGGCTCTTACTCATTTTGCCACCGTCAACTTGTACAAACTCATTGTGCATCCAACGGTTGACAACTCTGTGACCAGCAGCTGCGTCGTTTTGGGCGATTTCGTTTTCGTGGTGAATAGGTAAATGGTCAATACCGCCAGTGTGTATATCAAATCTATCACCCAAGATGTCGTTGCTCATTGTTGAACATTCTATATGCCAACCTGGGCAACCCACTCCCCAAGGGCTGTCCCATTTCATAATATGATTGTCTGGGACAAACTTCCAAAGAGCAAAGTCAAAAGAATGGTGTTTGTTGGCGTTTTCTTGAACACGAGCAACACCAGTTTTGTCTAGGTCTTTGCCACTTAACATACCATAACCTTTAAACTTTTTGATATCAAAATATACGCCATCTTCTAAGATGTAGGTATAACCTTTTTGTTCTAGCACTTTGACAAACTCTATCATTTTGTCGATATAGTCTGTAGCTTTTACAACGTGTTCTGGTACATCAATATTAAGGGCTTGTAGGTTGGTCATAAATATATTGGTATAATATGCGGCGATTTCGTAAGGAGATTTGTTTTCTCTCTTTGCGGCAAGTTCCATTTTGTCGTCGCCGTCATCTTCGTCACTAGTTAAGTGCCCAACGTCAGTAATGTTCATAACGCCGTTTAATTTGTAACCGTTATATTTTAAAACACGTCTTAGGCTATCCATAAATACATAAGCTCTCATATTACCTATGTGTGGATAGTAATAAACTGTAGGTCCGCAAGTGTACATTTTAACAACGCCTTGTTCAATTGGTTGAAAGTCAGTTTTGTTGCGATTTAGAGTATTATATAATTTTAACATTTTTTTCAAATTTCCTTTTAATTAAAACTTTTTAGATAGAATATCGTTGATTTCGGTCAACTTTTGGTTAAGAAGACAGATGTCTTCCTTCGTACAGGCTCTAGTAATATTATATTCTATGCCTTTTAATTTGCTATCTAAAAACTGCTTGCCACTTTCTGTTAAGCTATAATAAATTATACGCTTATCTCTAAGGTCGTGCGAAATCTCAATAAGACCGTCACTTGCTAGTTGTTTGCACATAAGGGCAAGGTTTGATTTTGCTATATATAATTTTTCTATAAGTAACGTTGGAGAAACTCTACCATAATCTGCAATCATAAATAATATACGCACATTTACTGGTAAAGCGTCTTTTTTGTTGTCGCTTTTATGAAAATTTTCACAGGCATTTTGTGTTAAAATACGTGCTTTCATAATATTTTTTGCAAGGTCTAAGTTTTCCATAATTACTCCTTTTGTTAAAATGTAACCGTTATTTTTTAATAACTATTGTTATTGTATACCAAATACAAAATTTTTACAACCTAAAACATATCAAATAAAAATAATTTTTAATAAAAAACAAGGTCTAAGTTAGACCTTGTCAAATGTTTTATTTTACCAAAATAACCATATCGTCACTATTGATGACAACTTCACTAAGACGTTTTACGTTTAGGTAGTCGTTGTGTGGTTCGTTAAGTTTTAGCTCAAAAGGCTCATTAGATTTGTTAATAGCGATAACTATACGCTTTTCGCCTTTGCGTCTTTCGTAAACAAATACACCATTGTCGGCGTGCAATATGTTTGTTTCGCCATCGATAAATACTGGGTTTTGTCTCAAGATACCCAAGGTAGAATACCAGTCTATCAAAGTTGGGTTCTCTTTGCCCCAAGGGTAACAAGACCTATTGTAAGGGTCGCCTATACCTTGTACGCCGGCTTCGTCACCATAGTATATACAAGGTACACCCATAAGTGTATATTGCAACAAACTTGCTTGTTTTAATAGTGTGATGGCTTTTTCTAACTGTGGTTTTGTTAGATAAATGTTGTTTTTGCGATAGCCAGAAGAATTGTCTATTTGGTCAAGACCAAGCACTGTCAAGATACGTGCGGTATCGTGTGTACCTAAGATATTCATAAGGTTGTTTTGAACACTTGTAGGATAGTGGTCTTTTAACATATAGACACAAGCTAACAAACTCTCCACGTTACCAGTTTTTACATAGTCGATGATACTGTTTTTTAATGGGTAGTTCATAACAGAATCTAGTTGGTTGCCTAAGAAATATTTTCTACGTTCTCCATAGGCTATTTTGTTAGAAGCGTCTTCCCATACTTCACCTATAATCAAGCCACCTTTTTTGACACGTCGTATACTGTGACAAAGCTGGTCAAGAAAAGCTGAGCTTAATTCGTCGACAACGTCTAGTCTAAAACCAACTAGCCCCATACGCATATAGTTGATAAGTATACCATCACGCCCAGTCATATACTCAATAAAGCCTGGGTCAGCGTCGTTAAGATGTGGCAAGATAGATATAC